>NZ_JBEXKC010000021.1:0-110325 GCF_040609475.1 Streptomyces sp. NPDC004667
ATCAGCGCGTCCTGCCCGAAGGTCACCGTCACGTCCACGAAGGTGCCGGCGGGGTCGACGACCGTCACCCACGCGCTGCGCGCGTGGGAGAGAACCGCTTCGCTGCGCTCAGCGGGGTCCGGCTTCGCCGGCCCAGGGCTGGCCCTTCGGGCCGGAGTCCGGAGCTTCGCTCCGGACTGGTTCGAGGATTCCGCTTCGCTCCACCTCGAACGGCCCGCTGCGCGGGCCTGGATGACTCCGTTTCACGGAGTCCGGGCTTTCAGCCCGTTGGGCGTCTGCTTCGCTCCCGCCCTTTCAGCCCTTCCGGCTTCGCCTCCAGGGCCACAGCCCACTTCGCGGACGGCTGGCCGGGGCAGCTGAGGTGATCCGGTCGATCAGACGGTAGGCGATGTCGTGACCGTAGTGGTCGGCCAGATCTACCACGCACATGCGTCCCGGAGGTTGGGGTCTCGGATCTGCCCCGTAGGCCAGCAGGATCACGGTGAGCCGACTGTCGATCGGAGTCCCTGACTGGAGTGCCGAGTCCCCCTCCAGGTCGATCGCATGCTCCAGGAGGGTCATCCCACAGCACACCTCATTGATGTCTGCGCCTTCGTCAAGGAGGCGGGTCAGTTCAACATGGCCGCTGGACTCGACCGCCTGATGGGCAGGCGTCCAAAGGTTCTCGATCATCCCGTTCCCCTTCGTTCCCGCCATCGGTCGTCATCGTGTGTACGAACTCCGACCCTAGCATGATGCAGCATGTACCATTGGAGAAAAAGAGTCACACCCTCCAGGCGCATCGAGTGAGGTTTCACGGATGTCTGTCTACGACTACCTTCCCCACGAATTGGCTCGCCTCGGTGTGCTGAGAAAAGCGACAGGCCTGGACCTGAACCAGGTCATGGAACGCGTACGACTCGCACAGGAACGCGAGACCCTAGCGGGCACGAGGCCAGAGGAGCCAAAGAGCCTGAGCGAACTGCACATCGCCTACCTCCAGCACAACCAGTGGCGACGCATCGCCCACGTCATGGCCGAACGGCACATGCCCGTCTACAAGCCCGCCGAGGACCCGCGCGCGATCCGCTATGAGGAACAGCGTCTCCAGCGCCTTGAAGAAGACCTAGCGCACTCCGGACAGCCCGACGGTCAGGCGCCCATCGAGCCGCTCAGGCATCGGGTCTACCGGATCGCCGGCCGGCCCGTCGGCGAGCACCTGCCAACGGATGCCGACTTCGTCGTCCACCTGATGGCAGGCTCACTCAGCGAGGCTGCTTACCGGGCCTGGCGCACCTACGGACGACCTGGGGGCACCTACCGGACGAGTCTCATCACCTCCGTTGAACAGGTCCTTCCTGAACCAGGAGAATCCTTTTGATCTCGCTCAGAGAACACCAGGTGGATCAGAAATCGAGTTTCCGGAAATGGGTGGGATTCTCTGCAAGATCATCTGCGCCCTCGCAGGGTGCCCGGGCCACGATCGTGTCCGCGACCGGCTCGGGCAAGACGATCACGGCCGCCGCGTGCGCACTGGAGTCCTTCGCGGACGGCCGGATCCTCGTCACCGTGCCCACCCTGGACCTGCTCGCGCAGACGGCCCAGGCGTGGCGTTTGGTGGGCCACCGGGCCCCGATGATCGCCGTGTGCTCGCTGGAGAACGACCCGGTGCTGGGCGAGCTGGGGGTGCGGACCACCACGAACCCAATCCAGCTCGCGCTGTGGGCCTCTTCGGGGCCGGTCGTCGTGTTCGCCACGTACGCCTCCCTGGTGGACCGTGAGGACATCGACGCACCCAAGGGCCAGCGGAAGATTCGCGGGCCCCTGGAGGCCGCCCTCGCGGGCGGGGAGCGGCTCTACGGGCAGCGGATGGCGGGCTTCGACCTCGCCATCGTCGACGAAGCCCACGGAACCGCCGGCGACCTCGGACGACCCTGGGCCGCGATCCACGACAACGCACGGATCCCGGCCGACTTCCGGCTCTACCTCACCGCAACCCCGCGCATCCTGGCCGCGGCCGGGCCGCAGAAGGGCGCCGGGGGCCAGGAGGCGGAGATCGCGAGCATGGCCGACGACCCGGACGGCACCTACGGCGCGTGGCTGGCAGAGTTGGGCCTCTCCGAGGCGATCGAGCGGGGGATCCTCGCCGGGTTCGAGATCGACGTGCTGGAGATCCGCGACCCCTCCCCCGTACTCGGCGAGCCGGAGGAGGCGCAGCGGGGCCGGCGCCTGGCGCTGCTGCAGACCGCACTCCTGGAGCACGCCGCGGCGTACAACCTGCGTACGGTCATGACCTTCCACCAGAAGGTCGAGGAAGCCGCCGCGTTCGCGGAGAAACTGCCGGAGACCGCTGCCGAGCTGTACGCCACCGATGCCTCCGACGCCGATCTCGCGGCCGCGGAGAAGCAACCCGCGTCGTCGATCGACGCGGAGTTCTACGAGCTGGAGGCCGGGCGCCACGTCCCGCCGAACCGGGTGTGGTCGGCGTGGCTGTGCGGGGACCACCTCGTCACCGAGCGCCGGGAGGTCCTGCGGCAGTTCGCCAACGGCATTGACGCGGACAACCGGCGTGTGCACCGGGCGTTCCTCGCGTCCGTACGCGTCCTGGGTGAGGGCGTGGACATCACCGGCGAGCGCGGGGTGGAGGCGATCTGTTTCGCCGACACCCGCGGCTCCCAGGTGGAGATCGTCCAGAACATCGGCCGTGCGCTCCGGCTCAACAAGGACGGCTCCACCAAGGTGGCGCGGATCATCGTGCCGGTCTTCCTGGAACCGAACGAGGACCCGACCGACATGGTCGCCAGCGCCAGCTTCCGCCCTCTTGTAGCAGTCCTCCAGGGCCTGCGCAGTCATGACGAGCGCCTCGTCGAGCAGCTCGCCTCCCGCGCCCACACCCACGGCAAACGCAAGACCCACCTCCGGCGCGACGAGGACGGGCAGATCGTCGGCATCGGCGGTGAGGGCGAGGACCAGGAGGACGGAACCGACGCCGCAGCCGAGTCGGCGCTGCTGCACTTCTCCAGCCCGCGCGACGCCGCCACCATCGCCGCGTTCCTGCGCACCCGCGTCTACCAGCCCGAGTCCCTGGTGTGGCTGGAGGGCTACCAAGCCCTGCTCCGGTGGCGGAAGGAGAACGAGATCACCGGCCTCCACGCCGTGCCCTACGACGTGGAAGCCGAGGTCGGCGTCACCAAGAACTTCCCCCTCGGGCGGTGGGTGCACCAGCAACGCAAGGCCCTGCGGGCCGAGGAGCTGGAGGACCGGCGCAAGGTCCTCCTGGACGCCCCGGAGGCCGGGATGGTCTGGGAGCCCGGCGAGGAAGCCTGGGAAGCCAAACTCGCCGCGCTCCGGTCGTACCAGCAGACCACCGGACACCTCGCGCCCCGGCAGGACGCGGTCTGGGGCGAGGACGACGAAATGGTGCCCATCGGGCAGCACATGGCCAACCTTCGGCGCAAGGGCGCGAAGAACGGCCTGGGCAAGGACCCGGACCGGGTCGCAGAGCGCGCGGCGCAGCTGACCGAGATCGACGAGGACTGGGACTGCCCGTGGCCGCTGGACTGGCAGCGCCATTACCGCGTCTTGGCGGATCTGGTCGACACCGACGACGTCCTGCCCTACATCGCGCCGGGCGTCGTCTTCGACGGCGACAACGTCGGCAAATGGCTCCAGCAGCAGAAGCAGCCGGCCACCTGGGCCCGGCTGCTGCCCGAGCAGCAGGAGCGGCTGACCGCGCTGGGCGTGCAGCCCGATCAGGCGCCCCCTCCCGCCCCTGCGGCCAGTCGCGGGGCGAAGGGGCCGAGCAAGGCGCAGCAGGCGTTCCAACGGGGCCTGGAGGCCCTCACGCAGTGGGTCGAGCGGGAAGGCGCCCACCGGCCCGTCCCCAGGGCCCACGGAGAGGAGATCACGGTCGAGGGTGAGGCGGAGCCGATCGTCGTGAAGCTCGGCGTGTGGGTCTCCAACACCAAGAGCCGACGCAACAAGCTCACCGCCGACCAGCTCACCGCCCTCGCGAAGCTGAGCGTCGACTGGGCGTGAGGAGCTCGTCAGTGCCCGCCCTTACGGTTTCTTCATGGAATGGGGAGATACAGCAGGTTGGGTCGGGGGCGTGGCGGGGCTGGGGGCGCTCGTGTACGCCCAGTTGGCGCACAGGCAGGCGAGCAAGGCCAACAGCCTTGCGCAGGAGGCAAACGGAAAGAGCGACGCATCGATCAGGGTGGCCGAGAAAGCCAACCAGCTTGCCGAGGAAGCGACTACGTATGCGCGTCGTGGAGAGGCGCGCGAGACCGAACGCGATGATGTCCGCTGGGAAGGTGACTGGATCGAGCCCGGCCGGTACGGCCTGGTGCAGCGGGGTGAAGCAGTCGCTCGCAACGTCGTGGCCATCGTCAGTGTGGACGGCGCCGAGGTGACCGTCCGCAGGCCACAGGTAGGCAAGGACGAAACCTTGGTGTTCGAGTTTCCGACGGCAGCCGCTGCCTATGCAACGGAACGTGCTGCCTGGAACGACGCCGAGGCCGAAACGGCAAGGCGCCGCAGCGAAGCAGCCGCGGGACATCTCGCATCTCTCATGTTCCAGTCACCAGATCCTTTGCGTATGGGCTTCTACAACCACCACATCAGTGAGCGCGTCGACTGGGCCACAGCCCACGGTTCCCACAAGGTCCATGAGGGCGAGCAGACATTCGCTTCCCTGGGCCCTCACTGAGCATCGAGGCCACTCGGGCCTGGGTCAGAGGAAGGCGCCGGGCCGGTAGCTCGCACCCGCACACCCGCGGTCGCGGCGACCGCGGGCCCTGCTCGCGTGAGGCGACCCGTTTGCCGGATTTCCCACCTGGACTGTCAGTACCTGTTTCTGAACCCCTGACAGCACCCCGAGCACGCAGCCCACCTGATGGAGACGCTGCAGCGCTCCGGCCTCCCCCAAGACAATCCCGAGACGTGAGCCCGACAGACCTCGCGTCGAAGATGCAAGAGCTATTGTCAGCGACCCGGCCCGCCAGCCGAATGGTGTCGGAGTGGTCATGCGGGGGCCGGTGTCCAGGATCGTCCGGATTCCGCTCGATCAGTTGTGCTCCGTGCTGTCGGCTGCTGGACTTGGGGTGCGCCCCGGGCGCCAGCTCGGGGCGGGACCGACGAACCGGAGGATTCCATGCGATTCACCAGGACCGGAAAGCGTGCCTCGGCCGCCGCGCTCGCCATGGTGGCGATGGGCGTGATCGGAGTGGGGAGTGCGACCTCGGCGCAGGCCGCCGAGGGCTCCTGGTTTATCCGCAGCGGCGGCTGCACCGCGTTAGAGAAGGTCGAACTCCACAGTGGTCACGACTACATGGCGATCGATCCGACCGCCGCCCCCAATGGCTGTGAGTTCGGCATCAGGAACTTGAGCACCGGCGGGTGGGCGTACGGCCCGACCACCAGCCCCAGCCAGTCGCCCTGGGTGTACGACGGCCCGGGTATAACCCTGAAGGCGTGTTTGTGGGGGCCCTTCAGCGCAGAGGTGTGCGGCCCGGCCAACTGAGCCGCCAACAGCGCGCGGTGCTCGGCCAGGTAGTTGGTGGGCAGGCTGATCTACCCGTACTCGGTGGACCGGTCGGCCAGCGCCTGGCGCAGTGCCGACTCGGGGTCGCAGAACGGGGCGGGCTCGGGGTGTGCTGGTCCTGGCCGAGGTCCTCGTCACCCACGGCGGCCTAGCGCAGCCAGTGCTCAGCCCCGCACAAGCAGAGCCGGTAGCTTGGTAGCAGGTGGGTTATGGGCCCTGTTAGTGGCCATCACCGTGAGAATGATCAGGGTGGTCCGGTCCACCGACCTTCCCCGCCCAGCCTCCGGGTCGAGTTCCCGATGGGGAACGTCCCGCCCGCTCCACGCCCCTGCAGTTCCGTTTGCCGAACGGTCACAGTGACCGTTCGGCAAACGCTTCCGCGGACTTCGCGAGCCGGACACTGGTGGGGTGGCTTGCGGCTTCCGGGTTCAGAAACAGGTACTCACCTTGTCTTTTAACCTCTGGGCGCAGTTTCTGATCATGCGGAAGGGGAGAGCTGTTCGCGCACCCATTCGGGATCGGGGTTGGTGTGGGGCTGGCCCGCCACGACGACGGTTGGCACGGTCTCGTTGCCGTCGTTGGCTGCTCTCACCGCTGCGGCTCCTGCCGGGTCGCGCCAGATGTTGACCCAGTGCAACTGGCGGGCGCTGCGGCCCAGCCGGATGCGCAGTCGTATGCAGTACTTGCAGCCCGGCCGCCAGAAGACGACCGGTCGGCCGTCGACCGCGCTGCGGCGTTGTGCCTCCTGAGCACCGACGGACCTCGGGAAGATGAGGGGTGAGTTCACGCCGGCGAGCGCCAGGAACGCCAGCAGGAGTGCTGCGGCCGCGCCGGGGCTCCCCGTGAAGATCTGCCCAGTCGCGACGGCTGAGCCGCTGAGCACAAGCAGCATCGGCAGGATCCAAGCGCGCATCATGGTGATGCACCCTATCGGTGAGTCGAAATGCTCCTCGAACTAGGCCGCTCACCTGGGTGTTCGCCGGACGCTGAGGCGGCCTTCGTCTGATCATGTGCTCCGACCAAGGTCGACCACCTTCCCGGCGGGGAAGACCCGCTGCCGCTCTGGCTGTGGTCGTCGGCCACCGGCCTGAGCGGCGAGAACGTCGACGTGCGCTGGCAGGCGTTCCTGCGGCGCTTCGACCTGGAACACACCTTCCGGCTGATGAAGCAGACCCTGGGGTGGACCCGCCCGAAGCTCCGCACCCCCGAGGCCGGAGACCGCTGGACGTGGCTCGTGATTGCCGTCCGCGTCGGGCCAGGCCGGCGGGACGTGGACTTCGCGGACGGTGTCGATCAGGTCGGGGAAGCGGCCCTCGCGGCGGGCCTGGGCCAGCTGCGAGGACAGCCGGCGGTACATCGGCGGCGTGTGCGGCAGCGCGCCCTCGGCCGCGAGGCGGTACATCACCTGCCTGAGCGTGACTTTCAGCGGCGCGTACCCGTCCACGATCTCCCGGGCGCGGTGCACGACGATAGGCCACCGGATCCGTTCACTAGCCATACCGGTACATGTACCCCTGCGACGGCGCCGGTCCCCCGAACACGGGACAGACCTCTTCGTCCGGCTATCGCGGACAAAGAGGTGTCGTTTTCCGAAGAGGGCTTGCCCACGGCATCTGACCTTCACGAATGCAAGATCACCAGATTCGGGGGGTCCCACTCACGGTCACACCTGCGGTCCCCCGCCTAGTACAACCGTGCAGACAACCCTCCAGCCACCCTCCGGTGCAACCCGTCGCGGAGTATCAGCGGGAGGGCTCCCAGGCTTGCGGGCCGGCGCCTCGCCACTCCACGAAGTCGGGGTCGGTGAGGTCCACGTCGTCGGCGTTCTCCAGCCCGGCGGCCGCGAGGAAGACCCGGATGTCGGCCGGGTGGTGCGCGACCCCGATGGCGACGCCGTCGTAGCGGACCCGGCGCCAGCCCTGCTCATCGGGCGGGTAGACGATCAGCTTCGCGGACATGCGCCCAGCCTGTTCTCGTCGCACCCCACTGGCACCCGGCCGCGCGCGAACGGGTGAGGCGGCAGTTCACGGCCCCCAGAGAAAAGCACCACCGCCGGCTTCGGCCCCGGAGTACGTTCGGACGTACGGGGTGCGGCCCTGGCCATCAGGGCCGCGACGGGGGCCGCACCCCGACAGAGCTTGCCGACCCTGCGACATCCGCGGCCTGGGATCCCTCGTGCGAGTGGACGGGGGGCCGCCGGCGAACCGGTCCGGTCCCAACGCCGTCGCAGGGCTCATGAAGCCGATCGACGAGCAGCACATCGCGGGGCCCGGCCTGGTGGTCCTGGACATCACCGGCGGGGACGAGGACACGGTCCGGGCCGTCATGGCCGCGCTGGAAGAGCGCTGGGCCACATCGGGTGTTGGCCCGGTGCGCCGGGATCCCGGCGAGCCCGGCGTCCGGGCCCGGATCTACGACGACGTCCTACGCCCGGGACGGCACAGCCCGTGAGTGGAGTCCGGGCAAGCCCTTCGTGAAGGGCTTGCCCAGGGTCGCCTAAGGCTTGCCCAGGTTCTCAGCCTCCACGGCCTCGGCCTCCACCTCCCACAGGGGATGCGCCCGCCCGGTGCCGTAGCAGTGGCAGCACAGTCCATCGCCGAAAGTGGCGTGCGCGTCGATGGTGTCGACGGCATGGCGCAGGAGCTGGGTGAGGCCGAGCACGCGGCCGCTGTGGAGGGCGAGCTGGTGGCGCTTGCCGACCGTGATTTCCAGCGCGGTCCCGGGCGGTGCGGCAGCCCCCAGCTCGTAGGTGGAGGTGATGCCGCGGGTGAGGGCGGTGATCAGTTTGGGCAGGTGGCCCATCGTCTCCCCTCCGGAGAGTTCCACTCGCGCGGTGAAGGCGATGTCACCGGGCCGAGTGAGAGAGAGGAAGGCGTCGGGGCGGTCGAGGGGCGGGATGTTGCCGACGGGATCGGCGTGGGCTCCGTGGAGGGAGGCGAGGGCGTGCCACATGTCTCCCGGAAACGTCGGCATGAGCGTGGCGTTGTCGTGATGGTGTCGTCTCATGTCTCCGTCGTACGTCCCCCGGGAAGGCCTCGTCCGGCTCCGGGCCGTCGTGTCCCAGACGGTGCGGCCACAACCTTGGGTGGCGTCCCGTCCTGCGGCACGGGCGCTGGGCAAGCCCTCCGTGGCGAGGGCTTGCCCAGCAGGGAACGTGACCGATCAGCGCGGCCGATCCGACGCCCGCGATCGGTCAAACAGCACGTCACCGCGCCGTGACCGGTCCGTGCAACTCCCGAACGGCCGGTGACCGGTCATCGGTCACCGGCCGGCACGACCGCGCCCTGGGGCACGGGCTGACGGTGACCGATGACCGATCACCGGCCGCCCTGTGGGGGTGGGCAAGCCGGTGCCCAAGGGTGGCTTGCCCAGGCTCCTCTTGGGCTTGCCCGGCGGGCGTCGCGGGCAGCCGCGTCGGCGGAAGAGGCCGCAGCCGGACCGGGCCGGCTCCCGGTCGTCCTCGAAGAGCGGCGGCACTTGGGATCCACCTGGTGTCGACTCCGAGGCGGTCCACTCGGTGGACGGTGCCCGGCTTCGTCACCACAGCCAGGCGTTCGAGTGCCGCATCCGGGACAGGGCGCGAGCGTCGCGGCGGGCAGCGGCGCTGGCGATACGGTTCTGTCGGGGCCGGGGACGGCGCGACTGGGCGCCGTAGAACCGTCGAACTCCCGCCGCCTTGAGCCGCTTGCGCTGCTTGGCCAGCTCCGCGTTCTTCGCCTTGATGGACTTCGGCTTCCGGGGCCGCTTCCAGATCGGCCGCCAGTCCGTCGGCGGCGCGTACGCCTCGGCGCGCTTCTGGGCGGCCTCCTTCAGTCGGGCGGCGACGGCTTCGATCCTCGGGTCCGCGGGCGGCATGTCGGTCATGCGATTCCTCCGGTGGGTGGTGTCCGCCCCTGTGCGGGCTGGACAGGCTGTTGGACGCTCGGCGGCGGGGCCGACGCCGGGGCGGGCTGTGGTGCAGGGCGGCGGGCGGCAGCTCGTTCCCGGATGCCGGCCTGGAGGCGCGCGGCCACCTCGGCGGCGGCCTCCAGCGTCCGGCTGGTCAGCTCCGCCGCGGCGATGTCCGTCGTCGGCTCCAGGTCCCGGCCGGTCCTCCACCCGGGGCGGAGGACCGGGGTGGTCGGCACGGTGACGGTGCGCGGCCGGGGCCGGGGCCGGGCGTTCAGGCGGTCCGCGCGGCGTAGCGCGTGGACGCGGGCGGTGAGCGCTCCGGCGGCGAGACGGGCCCGTTCGTACGGGGAGGCGGCGCGCTTGCGGGTCAGCGCGCGCAGCACGGCCTGATCCTCGGTTTCGTGCGGGTACAGGGCGCGCAGGTCGGCGGTCATCATCCGGCCTCGGCCGACTGGGCGGGTGTAGGCGTCGATGGCCGCCTGGACTATCTCCTCGTCCAGGCCGTGCTGGTGGGGTCGGCCGCGCAGGGCGTAGGAGAGGTGGCGGCGGGCTTCGGCGAGGAGGTGGCGGTGCGCGAACGCGCCGCGCATCACGTACACCACGGCGATGGTCTCGACGGCGGCCAGGGCGACGTCGACGAGCGGACGCACCCGCACCCATACCGCCGCTGCCGCTGCTCGGGCGCGCTCCGCCAGCCGTGCGACGACGTCGGCTCCGTAGGCTCGGGCCGCCGAGTCCCGCCAGGCGGCGCGCAGCTCGGCCAGCGACCGCAGCTCTGTGCGCTTCGGTAAGCGGGTTTGGTCGGCGGCCTGGCAGGCGAGCGCGTAGGCGGCCCGCTCCCCCGGCGGGTGCCCCTGCCGCTCCTCGTACTGGGCCGTCAGGACGGGCAGGGCGTCCTCGATCTGCTGTCGGCGGGTGGACTGCCACCCGATGAGCCGTCGGTCGATGCCCGCGATGTCCATGACGGGCCGACGGCCGGGCGTCACCTCGCGCGGCTCCCACGCCCACCCGAGCCGGGCCGAGACCTCCTCCATGAAGAGCAGGGTGTAGAGGGCGTCGGCCGCGACGATGTGCTTCATCAGGGCGTCGGCCGTCTGGTTGCCCCACGTCCCGTCCGGCCGCCGGGCCCGGATGGACACCACGGCGTGGTCGTGGAGCAGGGGACGAGAATCGGCGGCGCGGGACTCGTAGTGCCGGAACACCGCGACGATCAGCCCGTCGCGGACGCGGGCACGGTTCTTGCCGCCGCTCTTCCACCGGATCTCCGCGACCGCGTCCTCGAGCCACTCCAGCGTCTTGTCCCGGGCGATGTCCTGGCACAGCTCCAGCACCCTGCGGGTCTCGTCATCCATGAGCGCCCACGCGATGTGCACCGTCGGCGGCGCCCGGAACACCAGGTCCATCCCCAGCCAGGCCGTCCGCTCCTTGGCCTTCTCGGTCTCGGGCGACTGGTTGTGCTCGATGGGCCTGCCCAGCACCGTCGCCCTCCGCGCCTTCGCCGGCGTCTTACCCTCCGCCAGGAGGACCTGCTCGATCCGGTCGGCGTCCGGGTGCCGGCCCTCGCCGAGGAGGAGTTCGGCCTGCCGCTCGGTCACCACGTCCCCGGCCGCTAGGCCGACCGCGGCCAGGCCCCGGCCCTTCCACACACCGGGCGGGACACCTGCCTCCTCCTGCGCGGCGCGCAACGGCTTGCCCGCAGGGCGCCGGCCGTCACCGACCATCACGCCGCGGAACAGGTAACGCACCCCGTCTCCCGGACGGACCTCCGCTTTGCTGATCACCGGGTCATGGAAACCCGCCCCTGACCTGCGCGAAAGCACGAACTGGGCTCCTTCCCGCCGGGCGGGAGGCCATCAGCAAGTCTTTGCCGAAGCGCCCCGCCAGGCGGGACGTCCCGGCAGCCCGAGACGGTAAGCCACGCGTGTGTGCACTCTCCCGCGCATGAACACCCACACGTACGACGAGCCCTGCCCCCTCTGCACCGAACCGCTGCTCCTGGACCTGCTCCAGGTGCGCTCCGCACAGTCCGACTTCCCCGTCGCCGAGCGCGTCACCGGCCGCCACTGCCCCAGCTGCCAGGCGACCCGACCCGAGCAGTGGACGGAAGCCATGCGAGACCACTACGGCGACATCTGACAGCACCGTGCGAATGCTGCGCCCCGCCCTCGCCGTAGTTCCGCTCCCACTCAATCCACCCTCATCGAGCACCAACCAGCGCACGACTGTCCCGAGCACCCGACACCGCTGAACACACCACGTCACCGAAGCCCTCCAACACGAACAGCCACCCCCGCCCCCGGCCACCGGCCGGGGGCTCCGTGCTTCCTGGAGGAGTTCACCGTGCCCACCTACGAGGCCCTGCCCCGCTTCACCGCCGACCTGGACCGCCTCACCCCCGAGCAGCGACGCCGCTTCCGCCAGACCGTGGCGGCCTTCGTCGACGACCTGCACACCGGCCGCTTCCGCGCCGGCCTCCGCGTCAAGCGCGTCCAGCGCGCGGTCGGCATCTACGAACTGACCTGGTCCATGGGCGCCGGACCCGCAGGACGAGCAACCTGGGAGTACGGACCCGAGCTACGCCCCGGCACCCCGCACGTGATCTGGCGCCGCATCGGCACCCACTCGATCCTCACCGGCCCCTGACAGCCGGGCGCAGCCGTCGCGCCGGACCGCCGGAAGCGACCATGGGGTGCCAGCACCACGGACTGGCCGCACTCGTTGGGCGGAACATGAAGCACTCCACCTCCCTGGACCCGCTGGCCGAGAACGCGGTGATCGCGGTGTGCGCGCTCGCCGACGCCGCCGGACCCAGGCAGTGGAGCTCCGGCGCCGTCGAAGACGCGGCCACCGCGCTGGAGGTGCTCGCCGGGGCGCTGTCCGAGCTCAGCCCGGAGGCCGCCGAGCTCCTGGAGGTCATCCCGGCCGCCGTCGCCGCCCTCCGCGAACGCATCGAGCACGCCCCGGCCGCAGCCGTACCGGCCCGCCGTGCCGACACCGCGACGGACCCGGCGGTGCTGAGCACCGGGCTTCGGCGGGCGCTCGCCGCGCACAGCCTCACCGGCCACCGGGTCCACCAGCTCGGCCCCGCTCTGCTGACCGTCACCCTGGACGCGGCCCACGCCCAGGCCCTCGCCGTACTCCTCGCCGCCCGCCGCGCACTCCCCCACCGGCCGCCCGCCCTCGAGGACGAACCCCGATGGGGCGCGGGGCCGGCCGAGACGGCCGCGGCCGCGCTCGCGGTGGCCCTGGCCGCCTACGGGCCGGGGACATACGCCCGGGTCCTCGCCTCCGGACAGGTCACCGCCGGCCTCTCCCCGACGGCGGCCGTGCAGGTGACCGGTGCGCTGAACGCCCGCCCTGCGCCCGCTGTCGGATCGTCGCGGCCCCGGCGCCGCGGGCTCGGGAACGGCTGGAAGGGCATCGATGCCGGCCGCTGAGCGCTGCCCCCCTTATGGCGATGGATCTGAGAAGCGGCGTGAGCTGGCAGCCTCGTCGAAAAAGGCGGCCGTCGGTACGACGTCTCGCGGGAGCCCGGAGAGACCAGCAGGTGTCGTTCCGGCTGAGGCCAGACGCCGATCGGCCGGACCCACACCCACACCTGTCAAAGCGGTTAGAAGCGAAAGGCTTTCGAAGTGTGGACCTGCGGAAGCGCCGAAGGCCCCCGGCGAGCAGGGGCCTTCGGCGTCGATTGCGTGAGCGAGCTGGCCGTACGCGCGCCGGCTGTGCTGACTCGGGCGTTACGTCGGCTAGTGGTCGCCTGACTCATCCTGCGGGCTGAGCAACTGCTCCAGGATGGGTTCCTTGCGTTCTTCCGGGAGCATCTGGAACAGGCACACCAGGAGAACCTCTCGTTCTTCGGGTGTCATCTTCTGGCCCGCGAGGTCGGCCACGGCTCGCCCATCGGCCCAGCGGGCACGGGGGAAGTTGCGGATGTCGACGAGGAACGGCTCATCGTGCTGATCGGTGATAACTGAGTTATCACCAGTCGTGGCGTCTGTTGCCGGTTGCGCTGTGATTCCTGTGCCTTCTGCCTCCGGCGCCTGCGGCTGCGGAACTGCCGCAGAGTCGGTGATAACTGAGTTATCAGCGGCGGGGGCCGGAGCCGGGACGAGTTGGTTCTTTCGCTGCTTGGCCGCCTCCTTCTTGACCCGGGTCGCCTCGGCGCGGCGGTCGGCCTCCTGGCGCTGCTCCTCGGCACTGAGCTTGCTCAAGCCTCGGACCTGGTTGACCTGACGGCGGCCTGCCTGGAGGTCGGCCTGGAGGTCGGGAGCCAGTTCCAGCAGCGAGAGCTTCTGCGAGATATAGGGCTGGCTCTTGCCGATGCGACGGCCCGTCTCGTGCTGAGATCCGTGGAACTCCACGAGACGACTGAGGGCGTGGGCGAGCTCCAGCTCCGTCAGTCCCTCGCGCTGAGTGTTGGCCACGAATGCGGCCTCCAGCAGGGTTTCGTCGGTGGCCGCGAGATCGTTGTTGACCATGACCTTGATGGTCGTGAAGCCTGCGAGCCGTGCAGCCGCGAGACGTCGGTGGCCGTCGACCACGACGTAGCGGGCTCCTTCATCCAGCCGGTGTTCCGCTTCGGGTCGGTGCTCGAGGTAGGCCTCGACCGAGGCAATGGTGAGGGCCTGGACAAGGCCGATCTCGGCAAGGCTCGATGCCAGACCGTCGATCTCGCCCAGCGTCTCCCGGGGGTTCTCGGGGTTCGTGCTGATGAGGTCGAGGCGCAGCTCGGTCGGCGGCCCTGCCAGCGTGGCCTCGCCAAGCTGTTCCGCGATGAGCTGGCCTCGTGAGCTGCGGCGCGAGACACGGTCGAAGGACGCGGAGGCCCCGACGCGCTCAGCGGCTGAGGAATAGGAGGTCACGAGATCTCCTTCGTGATCTTGCGCAGGGCTACTGCCTGATCCAGTGCGGGCGCGTGTACGAAGAGAGGCTTCTTCCTGCGCACGGCTTCGCGCTGCTCCTTGAGGTCGGGAATGACGCCGACGACCGGGGGATTCCCTATGTCCTTCCAGGCCTGGAGCGAGGAAGTGGCGATGTAGCCGCGGCGGCCGTCGTACAGGTTGACGACGAGCCCGAGCTGGTCGATGTCGATGCGCCAGTCGTCGACGCCGTCCTCGATCTGCTCTCGGAGCATGTCGTAGGCATCGGCGGAGCTGTCCTCTGCTTGCACCACGACCAGGATTCCGGACGCTCCGACCTTCTCTCCGGGACGCCGACGGCCGTAGAAGATCGCGGCGTCCATGGCGAGTCCGAGGCTGGGAGGGCAGTCGATCAGGATCACGTCGTAGTCCTGCTCGACCGTCTCCAGGACCCGTTCCAAGGTGGCTTGACGATTACGGTCCCGGGAGATCAAGAGGTCGAGGAGGAAAGCGTCCTGACATGACGGCAGCAGATCGAGGCGACCGCCGAAGCGTTCGTCGGAGATGGGGACGATCAAGTCCCTGACGTGACCGTCTCGGACCTGCTGGCCCATGAAGAGGGCAAGGCTGTTGTTCTTGTTCGGGATCGGCAGGTGGCCCAACTGCTTGGTCAGGTGGCCTTGAGGGTCGTAGTCGACGAGCAGGACCCGCTGCTCGTGGCTCACGAGCTCGCCCGCGGAACCGCCCAGCTCACGAAGGATTCGGTTCACGGCTTCGACGGACTCGGCGCCTTCGGCCAACGCCTGCGCGATACCGGCCGCCACGGCTGTCTTACCGACACCGCCCTTCTGGTTGCACACCACGATCCGTCGCGTGATGGCCTCCGCCGGCCGAACACGAGCCGAGGGGTTCTCCTCCAGCCACATGGCCACGGCCTGCGCGAGCCCCTGGACGTACGGGATCTCTCGCTCGTTGCAGGTGACCTTGAGCTGCTCCCACTGGCCTACGGGGAGCCAGGTCGAGAACACAGCTGATCCGGCAGTCTGCACCGTCGGTCGCGCGGACTCCGCGTTCCGCCACAGCTCGATGCCTTCGGCGACGGCGACCTGGATGTCGACCAGAAGCTCCGCTGCGCGGATCTTGAGTTCTTGATGGAGCGCCGGTGGCAGCTTGGAGACAACTTTCTCTCTGTCTGCACCTGAGTTCGGGGTGACCATGGAGAAAGCTTACTTTCCCCTGAAGCCCTGATGGCAGCACCAAGCCGTCCCGACTCGCGAGTTGAACCAGAACTTCACCACCAGTATGCCCATTTTGCATCGCTATGCCAGGGTTCGTCGCCGATAACTGAGTTATCAGCGACGAACCCGCGTGCTTGCTGTCCTGTCTCAACGAAGTCAGGTGACCAGTCTCACCGAAGTTTGACGACCGTCCCGTTCGTCTCATCGAAGTTGCACCACCGCAAGGAACATCTGCGCCTGGGCGGGTCGACGCGGCAGGATGTCGCAGTGGACAAGGTCATCGAATTCATCAAGGCAGAGCCTGAGGCCGCGACGGTCTTCGCCGCTCTCCTGGCCATCGTCGGCGGCTTCCTGGGGAGCTTGGCTTCGGGCTGGGTGCAGGCACTGGGCGGGAAGGCACAGGCATCGGCCGCGGTGGAAGCTGCGCGGATCTCGGCGGAAGCCCAACGCATCGCCTCGCTGCACACTGATCGGCGAAAGGAGATAGCCGCGTTCATCTACGAGGCTAGGCATGCCGTGAACACGGGAAACCGGCTCTTCTCGCCCATCTCACCCACCGAGGTGTCCGCTCTCCAGACCGCGGTGCAAGCCGCATACCGGGCATTGACCGTCAAGCAAGCCGAGCTGGAGATCATTGCGCCGGTCGAGGTGGTGGAGCGCGCATCCGATCTCGTCGGGGCCGTCGAGGACTTCCTCAGAATGGTGAGCATGCGCGGTGCCGCGTCCCGGGCATTCGAGTCCCTCACCCAGGTACGGCCAGGCGATTCCGATCACGCGGCGTCTCACCAGGCGTACTCAGCACTGGATGCCCTCCGGACGGCGTACGGGGAAGAAGACGCCGAGCAGCAGCAGAGGGACCGACGTACTGAAGCGGAGACAGCTCTTCGCGAGGTGAGCAGTCTCGACAGCAGCCAAGCTCTTTTGCTGCTCGACGATGCCCGCTTGCCCGCACTCGTGCCCCTGCACCACCAGATGATGGGGGCGTTCAGCAGCGCCCTGCGCGGACTGGTGATCTCCAGCCGCCTCGTGCTGCGCGCCAACGACACGCAGCAAGACTGAGTTCCGTTCTAGTCGATAGAGGTAAGACGCGGGCTGATCATGGGGTAGATGCGTTGATCCGCAGACCGTTTCACCTCGATCAAACTTCGGTGAGACTGGCCAAACTCCGCTGAGACGCAACATCAGGCGACGGTGAGCTGCTGACCAGGCGCGACTAACTTCACTGAGACAGCCGCCCACGTGCTGGCCCCGGAACTCCGTCCCGACGACCTGCGTTCGACTGGGTTCGTTGAGACGAACCGGCTGCGACTCGGTTCGTTGAGACGGGACAACAAAAAGGCCTGTACGTCACGCGCATGCGCGTGACGTACAGGCCCTTGGACACCTCTCAGCCGTACGACTACTGCGTCCTTACCTTCCCACGGCGCGACCGAGTGCCGAGAGGAGTCGGGGAGTCGACCGCATGGCGTCAGCAAGCAGTTCCTCGAGGTTGCCCATGTGGTGGGTGGCGTGGCCTTGGGGGTCGTGGTCTTGGCCGACGCAGACGGGGCACAGGTGCTCGTGGCCGTCCTCCACGTCGCGCCCCTGCGGGCAGCCCGCTTTGCCGCAGGTGGGCTGGGTGGGGTCGTCGCCGATGCCGGAGCAGTACGGGCAGCGGGTGTAGCAGTAGTCGATGGGGGCGCCGTGGTGGAGGTCGGAGTGGAGCTCTGCGAGCCCGCGGACTCCGAGTTCGCGCAGCAGGGCATCGGCGGCGGGGACTTGGCGGTCGATGGTGGTGTGGTGGTGGTCGGCGAGCATCTGGACGGCGGTGCACCAGGCGAGGGTGGAGCGGTCGACCGGGACCGGCCAGCTGGCGGCCCAGGGGTCGGTGGGGTCGGCGCGTGGTGCGGTCGGCGCGGTCAGCGGGATTCCCTGGGCGGTGAGCAGGGTGGTGATGTCGGCGATGCGGCGGGTGAACTGGTCGTAGACGGTGGGCATGGGCGCTCGCTTTCGCTGGGGCCGCCGAGCCGGCTGGTCTCGGCGGCCAGAGGCGGTCGGGTCAGCGCGGATCGGGGGCGGGTGCGGGTGCGGCCTTGTGGCTGTCGCGGTGCGCGCGCTGTGTCGGTTCGGCGAGGACGCGGAGACCGTGTGGCTGGCCGACGGGGCCGCAGGCGCTGCAGACCACGGCGTAGTTGCGGCGGCCGGTGCACCCGGAGGCGGGGTCACGGGGCTTGCCGGACGGGCTGACGGCGTGTAGGCAGACGGTGCTGTCAGGGTGGAGGGGTTCGATCTTGATCGTGGCGCGGGCCATGGGTGAGGGCTCCTGTCCGGGGCTGGGAAGCGGTGTTACCGGGCGGTGGGTGTCTTGAGGACGCGCGGCAGGTGGACGTGCAGGTGCTCAACCACGACCTCCCGGCCGCGGGCACGGAGTTCTCGGCCGAGGAGTTCGGTGAGTCCGCTCGCCCTGTGTCTACCTCCCACACAGCCGATGGCGATGTGGCTGGGGCCGGCGGGGAGGTCGGCGTAGTCGGCAAGGTTGGCGAGCAGCTCGCGGGCGCCGGGGGTGTTGAGGACGACGTCCTGGACGCGGGGGTTGAGGCCGTCGAGGTCGAGGATGTCGCGGGCGGCGGCGGGGTCGCGGAGCCGGTCGCGGACGTCTTCGATCCGGTCGGCGGCGGGCGGGACGGGGGAGCCGTCCGGGCCGGTGGGCAGGTGGAGGTAGCCGAACGAGGTCAGACGGATCGAACGCATGGTGCCTCCAGGCGGCTGGTGATGAGCAGAACGGGGAAGCGCCGTCCCTGCCGGGAAGGCGGGAGCGGCGCTCCGGGTCTGTGGGTGATCAGGGGTTGAGGAATGCGGCGGCGCTGATGATGTCGGCGTGGTCGAAGGCCAGCTGCTCGGGTAGTTCGTCCAGGGGCCACCAGCGGGCGGTGCGGGCGTCGTCTCCGGCGGTGGCCTGCGTGCCGTCGGGGATGACGGCCATGTACGCGAAGGTGACGTACCTGCCGCGCGGGTCCCGGTCGAGCTGGTCCCAGACACCGATCTGGTGCAGGGCGCCCACGGGCACGTCGACGCCGGTCTCTTCGGCAAGCTCGCGCGCCGCGGCCGCGTACGGCGCCTCCCCGGCATCGACGTGTCCACCCGGCAGCGCCCAGGCGCCCTCGAAGGGCGGCCAGCCGCGCTCGATCAGCAGGACGTGGCGGCTTGGGGTCACGGCGACCACGTCGGCCGTGTACTGGATGGCCTCGGGGTCGGTCTGGGTCTTGGGCTCGGTCATGTTCGCCTCTCGGTTAGGGGTGGGTGGTGTCGGTGACGACGAGGAACTGGTCGCTGGCGAGGTCCATCACGACGTGGGCGTCGGTGCCCTGGGCGCGCTGGGCGGCGGCGTATTCGTCGGCGGGCCAGAAGCCGCGGGGGTGGCCGGCGGGGAAGCGCTCCAGGACGGTGCGGTGCCGCGCGGTGGCCGTCATCACGCGTCGCCGCCGGTCACGCGCTCGTGGATGTCGATGAGGGTGGTGATGGCGTCGGGGTTGTCGGCGAGGCCGACCCACTGCCCGCTCGCGGTGAAGACGGGCACCTTGTCGGTGTCGGCGCCGAAAATCACGACGTAGTCGCCGTACCGGTCGAGCACCATCTCGCGCAGGAACGGGAGGAACGCGGTGTCGAGGACCTCCAGGGCGTCCACGGTGAGACGGGCGGGCTTCCCCGGCGTCGTGGGCTGGAACAGGGTGCCGGTCGCGCGGAGCAGGTCTCCGGGCTGTATGCAGTGCAGCAGCTCGTGGACGATCCCCGCGGCCGCGCTGGTGCAGGTGACGACCGTGTCGGGGGCGTCCTCGTCGGCGGTGTCGAAGTCGGCGGGCCGGACGACCAGGTCGAAGGTGGCGGTGCCGTGGGGCCCGGGGGCGGGGATCGCGTCGACCCAGCCGTCGACGGCGCAGTGCTTGGTGTCCATCAGCTGGCCTCCGCCAGGGTCTGGGTGGGGCGAGGGGAGCGGGGTCGGGGGGTGCGCTGCGCGAGCACCAGGAGCTCGGCGTTGCGCTTCTGCTGCGCGGGGGTGAGGGGCCGGGCCTTCGCGGCGCCGTGGCGGTGCCAGAGCGGGGAGGCCGGCGGCTCGGGGTAGGCGAGAGCGTGGTCGACGGGGCGTTCGGTGCTGCTCATGGGACCTCCGAGGGGGAGGGGTTCAGGCGTGGGTGGCGCGCTGGGTGCTCTTGGGCTGCGTGTCGGAGGCGAACCGGCCGAGGCGGGCCTCAACGGGGTTCGCGGCGATCCAGTCCTCGGCGCACGCCTTGTGGACAGGCTCCCCGGCGTGGGAGCACATCGGCGTGGGCTTGTCGCACAGCGCGCAGGGGCGGTCCTGCCAGGCATCGAAGTGCTGGCTGTCACGCCAGTCGAGGAGCGCGCCGGGAGCCGGGATCAGGCCCGGCTCGAACGGCGGCTTCTTCTTGGTTCGGGCGCTGGTCACAGCCGGAAGTCGGGCAGCTGCCGGAAGACGCGCTCCAACAGGGCCGACGCCGGCTTCCACGGGACGACCTGTCCGCGCGCGGGGACGGGCAGGGGGAGCTCCTGGACGTCGGAGCGCACCAGGTGCCAGGCCCCCGGGTGCGCCCACGGCGAGCAGAGCGGCGCTCCCTCGAGGTCCTGGTGGCAGTCGGCGATCCGGGCGACACCAACGACCGCGCCGGTGACCAGCTGGCGGTCGCGGACCGTGCGGCCGATCAGCGGGATCCGCAGGGCGGGCCGCTCCACGGTCTGGCTCGTGTGCAGCAGCACCCAGCCGGTCCGCCACCGGCCGGGCCGGTTCTCCACGTCCTTGGCCCCGGCGAGGATGCAGGCCGCGTACGGCTGGCGGATGCTGATGCCGGGGATCCAGTCGCCTGCGGGCAGGGGCACGGTGCTCATGCGGCCCGTCCCCACACGGCCGTGCCGGGGCGCCCGGCGCGGCGGCCGTTGATGGACGGCACCGTGCGGTGCTGCGCCGTCGCGAGGACCGCGCGGCCGGAGTGCTTGCCGTCGTACAGGGCGGCGTCGGCGGCCCTCTGCAGCACGCTCAGGTCGCGGGAGCCGACCCAGGCCGGGGCCGCGGCGCCGACCGAGGCGGCAACGTCGACGGTGTGGCCGTCGTCCAGGGTGACCGGCGTGTGCAGCATCCGCACCAGCTGCTCCAGGCGCTGCGCGCGGCGGCCGGAGGCCAGCTCCAGGACCACGGCGAACTCATCGCCCCCGAGCCTGCCGACGGACGCGCGGGGGCCCGCCCACGCGGTGAGGCGGGCTCCGATCGCGGCGAGGACGGTGTCACCCGCCGCGTGTCCGAAGCCGTCGTTGATCTCCTTGAACCGGTCGGCGTCGACCATGACCACGGTCGTGTCGTCGCCGTGGCGGGCCAGGAGCCGGCGGGCGCGGACGGTGTAGGAGTCGCGGCGCAGCAGGCCCGTCAGCGGGTCGCGCTTCGTGGCGGCGAGCTTCTTGTGCAGTGCGACGGCGTGGACCGCCCAGCCGGTCAGCGGCACAGCGGCGGCGGTGATCAGGAGGGTGCGTGGGCCGACCCGGCCCGTCGTGTGCAGGACGGAGTCCATACTGGTGTCTCCCTCTCGTCTCGTACGGGATGGGGAACCCGGGGCAGGCGACGGTTTCGACGCCTAGAGCGCCTGTCCCGGGGCGAATTCACATCAGGCTGTTGGGGTTGACCCACGCCTTGGTGGTGGCCTTGTGCCAGTCCAGGACCCAGTCCGGACGCAGACCGCGAACGGCCCATCCGTCGCTGGAGTCCTCGGGTGCCGGGCGGCCGGCGGACATGTGCTGCACGGCCCGGTCGTAGGCGTTGTGCGCGGCGGCCAGGGCCTCGCTTTCTCCGGCGGCGCGGCCGGTGAAGACGTGAAGCCCTCGCCGTTCCTGGTCCGTTGCGTGGTGTATCGGGACGTCGACCTCGTATCGACGCATGACGTCCAGCTCCTTTCCGTGCTTGGGGGAACACCGCGGCCGCCCCGGCCCCCGTCGTGCGGGGAGGCCGGGGCGGCACGGAGCGTCCGTCAGGCGCGGTAGACGGGCGGGCGGATCCCGGCACGGAGTTCGCGGATGATCGAGCAGGGGCCCTTGGTCGCGCAGTACGCGTCGTCGGTGTCCGGGAGGGCGTTGCCCGTGGTGCCCCACATCTCGCGGGCGGCCGCGTTCACGGCGAGCAGCATCTCGCCGTTGTTGGGGCGGCAGGCGCTGTTCTTGTCGCCGACGCCGTGCCGGTGGGCGCTGATGATGTGCTGGCGGGCCTGGCGGGCGGCCCAGCGTCGGCTGTCGGGGCCGGTGTTCTCGTGGACGTGCCCGCTGTCGTGGAAGGTGTCCATGTGGCAGCCGGTGCAGTGGTAGGTGACCAGCTGCTGCGGCTCGCTGTCGGGAAGCCACTTGCCTTCGAACTCGTAGACGATGACCTCCGCTCCCGGGATCTCGGTGTGCGCGAAGGCGGTAACGAGGCCGACGCCGTCCGCGATGCCGCCGCGTGCCTTGACGTTCCAGAAGGTGCGGGGGAGGAAGGTGTCCCAGCCCTTGCCGTGGGGCCACTGGGCGTACATGACGCCCTGGGAGGCGTCGAAGGTCGCCGTCCCGTTGATGTTCTCGCGCTGGTACTGCTCGATCTGTGCGATCGGCCCGAAGTACGTCGCGCTGAACTCCTCGGACTCCAGGAAGATCAGCCCGTAGCCCTCGGGCCGGGTGTCGTGGCCGTTGTCCTTGAGGATCTCGACCATGTCCTCGTAACCGGGGTTACCAGGGGTCATGGTGCCGACGAGCGGTAACCGGTACCGGTCGCAACTGGTGACGCGGGCCGGGTTGGTGTCGCTGACGTTGTGCGCGGTGCCGTACGTGTTCGTGATCGTGAAGCTCATGGCTGGGTGTCCTTCCCGGGGTATCAGCAGGCGCCCGGCGTGGCCGGGTCGTGGCAGGTTGGGGGTGTTCAGCGAAGCGCCGGCGGCATGACTCACGCGCGGACCGCGTCCGCGCAACTGCGCCTTCAGGTCCGCGCGGACCGCGCAGTCGTCGCCCGGAGGGCGTGATCGTCGGCTTCCAGGTCAGTAGTCGAGCCGGATGGTGATGGGGGTGCGCCGATCGCCGTAGTCGCGGCGCGGGTCGTGGACGGTGCGGCGGTGCGCGGTGAAGCCGGCCGCTCCGCCCTGGATCGATGTGCCGCACTCCCGGCAGCCGTTCCACCAGTCCTCCCCGGCGGGAAGCTCCGCGGGGGTGAGGGGGTGGGGGTGCGGGCTGTCGGCGGCGCGGCTCACGGCCGGGACCCGCGGATGTAGTCGATGGCGGCGGCGACGTGTGTGTTGGCCATGAGGCTGCCGCCGGTGTCGATCCGGTTCCGCAGTTCGTCGAGCCGCGCCCATGCCACCGTGAGCTGCCGCGCGAGCCACGCCTCGTCGCCGGTGGTGTCCGTGCCGAGGCGGGCTTCGACCGCGGCGAGGCGGTTGAGGTCCTGGCGGCCCGCTTCCAGGAAGGCGTCGGCCCGGCGGAGCTCGTCGGCCGTGAACGCCTCCCTCAGGCGCCGGGCTTCGTCGGCCGGCGGGTCGTCGTCGTAGGCGGCGTGGCCGCGCAGGTGAATCGCGAGGCGGGCCAGCTCCCAGTCGCTCCGGCCGGGCTCCTTGCTGTCCTGGAGGAAGGTCATCGTGTGCTCCCGGCGCTCTCGCGGAGCCCGGCGTCGGCGTGGTCGTCGGGCTCTTGGTCCTCGTCGGTGTTCGGGCCGTGGACGGTGCAGACGGTGTCCTCGTCGTCGTCCAGGTCGCCGTTCAGTGCCCGGAACAGGCAGGTGACGCTGTAGGCGGGCGCCCAGGCGTGACCGGTGCACTGGTCGTCGTGCGGGCACGGCACCATCACGTCGAACCCGATGTCGCCCTCGCCGTCCACGTCGGTGCGCAGGGCGAGGGTGAGGTACTGCTGGCCGAGGCGGATCTCCGCGACGCGGTCGCCGCCGGCGATGTTCGAGCCCGGCTTCCACTGCCACAGCGGCAGGATCTCCTCGCCGAACACCCGGGAGACGAGGTTCAGGTCACCGAGGCCGGGACCGCCGTCCAGTCCGAGGTCGGCCTGACGGGTCTCGCTCAGGCGCTCCAGGTACGGCTGGAGCCGGCAGAGGCTGTCGGAGTAGACGATCTCGGGGAAGCCCTCGGACTTCAGGGTGCGGCGGGAGGCGAACATGTCCTCGTGCTGCTGGGCGACGACCTCTTCGGGCACCGTGCGGTTGGCCGGCCTCGGGCCCTGCCGCTCGATGCAGATGCTGCCGGGCGTGGTGAGCAGAACCGCGATGGGGAGCATGTCGTGGCGCTTGGCGGCGGCGATGAGCGGCTTCCTGGCCGCGGCCGTGACGTTGGTAGCGTCAACGACCGTGAACAGCCGGCGGCGCATCCTCGCCTCCAGGAGCAGGTGCAGGGCGGCGACCGCGTCGCCGGTCGCGTCCTGGTCGCCCGCGTCGTCGCTGACGGCCTCCCGCAGGGCGTCCAGGGACAGGACCTGCGAGGCGGGCCAGGTACGCGCGAGCGTGGACTTGCCCGCGCCGGACGGGCCGATCAGGATCACAAGGCTGCGCTCGGGCATCGGCGGGTAGCAGATCAGCTCGATCATGTGAGATCTCCTTGCGAGTGAGGGTGCCGGGCAGCCCGGATGGCGCGCTGCCCCGGCGGCTTCGCGTCGTCAGCGGACGATCATGTGGTCGGGGTGGCCGTTGTTCATGTGGTCCACGCACTGCGGGCAGTCCTCACGCGGACCGAGCCCGGCGTGCGCCTGGCGGCTGGCATACGCGTGGAACCAGCACTGCCTGCACTGCCCTCGGGGCGGGTTCGTGGCCTTGGTGCTCGCCATCAGCGGGTGGTGGACTTGGTGGTGGCGAGCAGCGCGGCGACGGTCTCCCAGCCGTGGTGCCAGGCGGAGTCCAGATGGAACGCCCCGTTGATGCCGAAGTCGGCGAGCTTGTAGAAGCCGCCCTTGCCGGTCTTGGTGGCGATCTTCTCCAGCAGGCCCTTGCCGGGAACCCTGCGGTCCGCGGCGTAGTGCGTTCCGAAGGAGAGGGCGAGCGCGGCCGCGGCGGCGGCCGGGTGGACCCGGATGCCGAGCGCGCGAGCGCCGGCCCCGGCCACGATCGCCTGCGTGGCCGTATAGGTCACGCAGTGGTGGAGGCACGCGGAACGGCCGCCGGCCGTGCCGTGGGTCGTCTTCTTCTCGGTGACCGGGTCGACGTAGGTGACCGGGTGGTCGTCGGAGGCCCCCTTCACGCGGGCGCAGAAGTCGTCCTGGATCCAAAAATCTCCGATGGCGCTGGCGGCGCGGGTCAGTCCGAGCAGGGCGGCGAAGACGGCGGGGCGATGCGTCATGCGGGGTTTCTCCTGATCTCGATGGGTGAGGGAGCGGGCGGCCGGCCCTTTGCCGATGCGCGGCCACCCGAGGTCCGGCCCCGGCCACACCGGCCGGGGTCGGGTCGTTCAGAGCGGGTTGATCAGGCGGCGAGCCGGTGGGTCACCGGCGCCGTGGACGCGGCGTAGGTGTCCGGGCTGGGCTCGTAGCCCCGGGCGCAGGGGTCGCAGCAGCCCTGGGTGCGCAGCGGGAGGCAGAAGTAGTACCGGCGCAGGCACTGCGGGCACGTGGACCTCGCAGCCATCGCCCGGTCCAGCGCCCATTCCTGCGCCAGCGTCGGCACGCGCTTGGGCCGGGCGTTCCCTACGGCGTAAAGCCAGGCCCGAGTGGGGTGGTTGCACGACTGGTCGGGCCGGTAGGCGCAGTATGTGCAGCGCAGGACCGCGACGGGGCCGTGCCCGCCGGGGCTCAGGCCCCGCTCCCGCAGCTGGCGCCGGGTGACCAGGCCCTCGGGACAGGAGCGCCGGTCGAACTCCTCCAGCGTCGCGGTGCTGCGCGGAACCTTCTTGAGCTCGCGGCGGCGCCCCTTCTTCCGAGGGCGCGGCATCACCGGCTCCAGATGCCGGGGAGCCGGGCGGGGCTCTGCGGGTAGCGGGGGCCGGGGCGCTGCGGGCGGGGGCGGCCGATGCGGCGGCGCGGGCGGGGGATGAGCACGAGGTGTCCTCCAACAAGGTTGATGGCGGGCAGTGCTGCGCCCCGCCGGCGGAAGGGGCCGTCGACGGGGCGGGAGGGGTGAGGCGTGCGGCCGGGCGGCCTGTCCGGTCCGCGCCGGCCCCGTAGGCGGGGTGGGCGAGGGCCAGGCAGAGCGTCAGGTCAGCGGGTGGCGCGGAAGCCGCGGGCGGCCCACGCCCGCAGCCGGTCGAAGCGGGTGGGGTGGGCGTGGCGCCAGGCGGTGGGGAACACGTCGTGCTTGGTCGGGAAGGAACGGGACGCGCTGCAGGTGCAGGTCCAGGCGTACGGCTCGGGCCGGGTGTCGTCGAGGGTGGCGGTGACCTTCGCCGGGGCGCCGTCGTGGCGTCCGTGGAACGTGCCGACCCAGAACTCGTTCTTCTCCAGCTTCATCGGGGTGCCTTTCGGGTTCGGTGGCGGGCTGCGGGTCAGCGCTTCTGAAGGGAGTGCACCGCGGCGTCGTCTTCGTCGTCCGGTGCGGCCTCGGCGGCCGGGGCCGGGAGATGGATGTGCGGCTTGATCTGGTGGCCGGCGTTGTGGATGTGGGTGAAGAACGCCGGGCGCAGGCTCAGGCCGCGCAGCGCGAGGGCAGAGGCGGCAGTCCAGGCGAGGACGGCGAACCCGGTGGCGATGGGCCGGCCGTCGGCGGGGGCTGCGCTGTAGACCATGGCGATGCTGGCCACGCCCCACGCGGTCCAGGTGAGGCGGGCACCGCTGATGCGGGCGAAGCCGCCGATCAGGCCGAAGAGTCCGACGAGCTGCCAGATGGTGTAGACGGTGGAGCCCTGGACGGGGAGGCCGGTGGCGTGCTGCGCGATGTAGGTGCGCACCGGCTGGTCGATGACGGCGAACACCCCGTGGGAGGTGTCGACGCCGATCTGCACCTTGGGCACGGCGGTGAGCAGCTGGTGCAGCGCCTGGAGGAGGACGTCACCGGCGGCCTGGGCCAGCAGTACGGCGAAGGAGAGCCCGGCGACCGCGACGACGGTGCGGAGCCAGGGGGCCATGTGCCGGAGGCCGTCCTCGGGGATGCTGCAGACGTCCTCCCACATGCCGTGCAATACGCCGTCCTCCTCCCAGGCGGCGTTCCACCAGGCGCGCAGCGGCGTGAGCCGCGGCGGCTCGGGCTGTGTCTTCGGGGCGGGAACGGGCAGGTAGATGGTCTGCGGGCGGGTGGGGCCGTGGCTGTTGTCGTGGGACGGCACGGGGCAACTCCAGAGTGTCGGTGGTGTTCGCGGGGCGTACGGCCGGTCGGCCTGTCCCGTACCCGGACCCCGGCCGGGGGCGGGGTGTCGGGTACGAGGCGGGGCGGCCGGGGTCAGCGGACGTCGTTGCGGGTGCGGGCGAACATCCCTCGCTGGTTGCTGGTGTTGGTGACGCGGGTGTTGTGCGTGACCGAGCCCTGGTAGACGTGCGTCGTCCTCGTGGTGGTGCTGCGGGCGTTGTTGATGGCGCCGCCGATGGCGGTGGCGACCATGGCGAGGGCGGCGAAGGGCAGGGTGCCCATCAGGACGCTGGTCAGGGTGACGGAGGCCAGGCCCTGGAGGACCAGCCAGGCACCGCAGCCGATGCCGGTGATTCCGGTGCCTACGCCGATGGAGGCCACCGCGATCCCGGCCGCCCACGCGGGCACGATCCGGTGGTCGGGCTGGTGGACGGGCGGGGTGTCGCCGTAGGCGGGCAGCGGGGTGTCGTCTCGGAACGACGTCGGGAAGTGGCGGACCGGCGGCTCCTCGGTGCGAAAGCTCGCGTCCATGATCCGTTTGGCTTCGGCCGCGGCCTCGGCGTCGGACATCGGGCGGCCGGCGGTGGGGTGGAAGTCCATCGTGCTTCTCCGTTCGGGTACAGGTGCGCCCTCCCTGCCGTGGCGGCGGGGAGGGCGCGAGATGGGGGAGCGGGCTGGGGTTAGTGCCGGTGGGTGGTGGATTCGCGTTCGGCGAGCGTGGTGGAGGCAGGGCCCGGGAGGGCCCGGCCGGGCCCGGCCGGGTACGGCCGGGTCCTGTGGGTGGCGGGTGGTGGGTCAGACACCGGTGAGGTTCCTGATGGCCTCCAGCGCCTGGCGGGCCGAGGTGACCGTGTCGGGTCGTGTGGCCGGCTGCCCGCCCCCGCTGCGGCGCTTGCCGCCGCCCTTCTTCGGTGCGTCCTGGTCCCAGTCCTCGTCGTCCGTGGGTTCGGGGCCGACCTCTCCGGGGCGGGGCGGCTCGGTCCAGTCGAACCACAGCTCGCGTGCTTCGAGCTCGTGGATCTCGTGGTCGGTCAGGGTGGCGATGGTGTCGGGGAAGTAGCCGTCGATGCCAGCCTTGAAGTCCATGAACAGGGTGCGCAGTACGTCGGGCTGCTTGCCTTCGATGATCCATCCGGCGCCGCCGGTGTTGGAGTCGGCGGGCGGTTCAGGCTCGCCGCGCATGACCCGCTCGATCCGCCCTTCCTCGGCGGGGGAGAAGGACCGGGGAAGAGGGTCCGGGATGTGTTCGGAGGGGATGCCGAGGGCTTTGAACATGTCGCTGACCTTCTTCGGGGCGACCTTGAGCACGACGGGGATGCAGTTCTCGCGCAGGTTCTCGCACAGCAGCTGGGTGAAGCCGTCCTGGACGTAGACGGACTGGCCAGCGACTTTCAGGCCGATGCCGTATTTGCGGCCCTTGACCGATACCCGCTCGGCCAGGTCCATGATCTCCGCGCCGTAGAGCTCGTGCCGGGCGGCGGAGAGGAACTCATCGAGGTAGGCGGACAGCATCCGGTAGGGGCAGCCGGCCGCGTCCCCGGACCATTCGTGGACCACCCCGTCATCCCACGGCATCTGGCCGCGGATCTCCATCAGCGCGTCCAGGGCCCGCAGGAGCCGGATCATGTAGAGGGCGCCGACGCCGTAACGGGCGGTATGACGGCCCAGCGCGGCGGTCTTCTCGTCCGGGGCTTCCGTGGCCAGCATGACCACGGCCCCGAACAGGGCGTCCGCTGCGACGTGCAGGGCCATCAGCTGGGTCTTGCCTCCGCCCGAGGGGGCGACGAACAGGCCGTGGGCGGCGCCGCGGTCGGTATAGACGCGGTTGCGGGCGGGCTGGCCGTTGCCGAGGTAGCCGGTGACCCAGCGTCCGTCCTTGTCCGGCGTGAGCAGCTCGCGGGTGGCGGGAAAAATCTGGGCGAGGGGTGAAGTGTCCCAGAGGGAGACCAGCACCTGGCTGCCGTCGATGGTGACGAAGAGACGTCCTTCGTCGTACTTGGTCTTCAACGCCGAGGCCAGGGCGTGCAGCTTGACGCGCGGCTCGCCCAGCTCGTCGGGGACGCGGGCGAGGTAGTGCGTGACCCGGCGTCCGTCGTCGCGGACCTTCTGCAGGAATACCGAGCCGGGCACGGGCCCGGTCTCTCCGCCGATGCGGTCCCCCCACCACTCCTCGTCGGTGGGGGCCTCGCGGCGCCGTGCCGCAAGGTCGGGTGTCAGGTGGACCTCCAGCCACCCCGGACCTCCTTGCCGGCCCGCCTGCCGTGCCACGGAGGTGAACGTGACGTCGTCCTCGCTGATGGAGAACGCGGCAGCGACCGCGGCCGGGGACAGCCCGGCAATCGGCCTGCCGGGTTCCGTCGCACGCAGCATGATCGTCAGGTCGTGCGGCATGCCCGAGTGCCGGTGAGCGACTGCCACGTGGGTGCGGCCGGGGGAGCCGGCGCGTTCCCACAGGGACCGCACGCTCCGGGTGAACGTGTCAGCGCCGTCAGCGGGCACAGGCGCGACCGGAGGCTGCGGCTGGAGGGCCCACTGCTGCACGGCCGGGCTGTGCGCAAGGGCGGGCCGGTGCCGGCGGCGTGCATGGCGGGAGTACGGCAGCACGGTGCAGCCGGCTGCCGCCCACCCGGCCGCCAGCCAGCCGTCCAGCGCCCAGGGACCCCACCCGGGCGTGAAGGCGGCGGCGATGTCGACGGCGGCCGCCAGGGTGAGGGGCGACCAGCGCAGGATCTTGCGCCCGGCACCGTTCTCGCCGCTGCGGGCAGCAAGGTACATTCCGGCTGCTCCGGCGGCCCCGGCCAGCGCGATGCCGGTGCTCACGGCGCCGCCGGGGGCGTAGTTGGGGGCCACCGCCACTGCGGGCGCGGCCAGCGTGTAGGCAAGCCGTTCGAGTACGACGCTGCGCGCCCTGGACACAACAATTCTCCTTGGCCGGGGAAGGCCGATGGGCGGCTCCGCCGTGCGGGGCCGCCCATCGGGCAGGACAGGGGTGGATGTTCAGCGGACGAGGAAGCCCGGCTTGGGGGTGCGCTCCTTGCGGCTGCGGCGGATCTCGTCCAGCCGGTCGTAGAGCTCCCTGTGTGTGCGGCGGGCGGACTCGGCGAGTGCGGACACCTCTGAGGCGGACTGGATCAGCAGCTGGGTCTGCCGGGCAGCCCCGGTGAGGGCGTGCCCTACGTGGTGGGTCATGTAGACGAACCGCATGTCGAGCTCGGCGGCCTCAATGCGTGAGCCCAGGGTGTGGGCCCGGTCGGCGTTCACGCGCATGCCGGCCATGAGGATCTCCAGTTCGGCCTGGGCGTTGTCCAGCGTCTGGCTGAAGAGCCTCAGGTTGTTCTGGACGGTCTGGTAGCTGTGGTCTTCCGATCCTGCGAGAGCACCGGGGCGCATGCGGAGGGAGTGGGACATGGTTGTCTCCTGGGTCTACTGGTGGTGGGCGGCGGCGGATGCCTGGTCCAGGCCGGCTTCTTCCATGGCCTTGAGGTCCTGGCCGTAGGTGTTGGCCACTCCGCCGGCCGCGAGGGTGGCGGCTTCGGACGCTGCCGCGCACTCGCCCGCGCACAGGTCGGCCTGGGCCTTCATACGGCTCGCGGCGTCAGCGAGTTCGGAGATCTGGTCCAGGACCTTGTTGGAGATGTTGTGGCCGTAAGCCAGGTCAGTGGCCATCTCCCGCAGGCCCTTCACCGCGGCGCCCAGCGCCTGCGCGAGGAGCTCGGCCTTGGCCCTGTCGGCCTCGGCCGTCACCGCGATGTTCGCGGTCCCGATGAGGAACTGGTCGAAGGTGATGTCGGTGAGGTGCTGGCGGGGGATACCGGTCTGGCGGGGGTGGGCAAGGCGCACAGGGTTCTCCTTGGCGGTCTCGGCTCGCGGCGTGGCAGGTCGGGGGGCGGAAGGTCGAGGGGCGGAAGGTTGGGGGCCGGCGGGTCGGCTGGTGCCGGGCCGTGGAAAGGACGGCGGGGGAGCGGGCGGCAGGCTCCTGGCGCCGGTCGTCACGGCGGCGGGATCGTCGGGGATGATGACGGCGTCGGGGTAGTCCTCCTCGGGCTCCCGGCTCGGCCGGGGCGGCCGGTTCGGGCGGCCGGGGCTGTCGACGGTGACACCGAGGTCTTCCGGCCGGACCGTGCCGCGGGGCGGCTCGTCCGGCTCAGGGCCTCGGCTTCGGTGTTTCCTCCGGCCGAACGGGTCGTGGAACCAGTCACCGAAGCCGCCACCACGCGATCCTTCCGCGGCCGGCCCCGACCCGTCCCCCGCCGCCGGGTCAGGGCCAGACGACGGACCGCCTGGCTCCTTCGCTTCCTTGCCGGAGCTGTCAGACGGCTTCTCGCCGCCTGTCTCCGTGTCCTCCGATTCCCTGGTCGTGAAGCCGCTGCCCGAGTCATCTGCCGACGTCTCAGGGCCGGCCTCGGGCACCTTCTTGGCCGCGGGCTCCGAGGCCTTGCCGCCGGTGGCGTCCTTGGCCTTGCCGGCCTTCGCGGCCTGGTCCTTCTCCGCCGCCGCGCGGCGCAGATCCCAGCGCCGCTGCGCCTCAGCCGCCACGGCTGCGCCCAAGGTGGTGCGGCCCCCGGCGGCTGTGGCTGCCTCTCTCTTCGCCTTCCTCGCGGCCTTCCGTTCGGCTGTCGCCGCGCGGTTTGCCTCGCGGGCGGCCTGGCCGGCGGCGCGGTCCTGGTCGCGGTCTTTGCTGCGGTCGGCGATGTTCGCGGCCTGGTTGGCACTGCGCCGCTGCTGGCGTGCCACCTGGCGGGCAGCGGCACGCTCCTGGCGGCCTCGGGCACGCTCGGCCGCCGCGCTGGCCGGCCGCTTCTGCGACGCGCCGTCGACGCCCTTGGAGCCACCCGTGCCGGACCCGGAGCTGCCCGAGCCCTTCGTGCCGGAGCCGCCCGAACTGCCTTTGCCCGTACTGGTCTTGCCCGCCCCGGCTCCACCAGAGCCGTTCTGACGGCCTTTGGAACCGCCGGACGGCTCATTGCCCTTCGCCCCGCCACTACGGCTGCCAGCGGAGCGATCAGAGCCCTTCCCGGCGCCCTTGGGGGAGTTGACTCCCCCGGAGCTGCGCCCGGAGCCCCCGCTGGAGCCGTTTGCTCGCGAGCCCCGGCCGCTTCCGGCGCCCTGGCCCGATCCGCTGGAGCTGCCACTGCCGCGTGAGCCGCCGCCGGCCTTCGAGCGGCCCTTGTCGGCGCCGAAGCCCGATCCGGCGGACTTCGAGCGGTCGGCGTCGGCTTTACCGCGTGCCGCCGTCTTGTCGGCCTTCGCTTTCATCATCGCGGTGTGGAACTTTCCGTTCTGCTCCATCATCGCGACTTCCCGCGCGGTTCGGGCTTCCAAGAGCGCGGTTTTCCGTGCGATTTCCGCCTCACGGAACGATGCTTCTCCGGCGTGCCGCTCGCGCATCACTTCGAGCCGGTATTCCAGCCAGTCACCGAGGCGATCGACAAGAGACCGAGGCTGGACATATTCGCCTTCCTCGAATTCTCTGCTGCCGGGATCCGGGGGGCCGAGAATGCTCGTTTCCCGAATGGCCGTTTCCGGCGAAATGGGCCCGCGGACCGGCGGGAGTTCCATGGTCGTCTCCGCCGGGGATTCCGGAGGGACACCGCCGCCCGCGTTTTCGGGCGTTTCGGAATAGAAGAAGTATCCGCCGTCGGGAGCTTCCGGCATTCCGCCGGAATCGGTGTCCCGAGCGGGGAGGTGAACAATGTTGCTGTCGGTGTCGTCGGACACGCGACTCCCTCCTCCTGGGCTTGACAGTCGGCACTGGCCTCGCGTACACGCGCGCACGCCACGCGCGGCACGCGACACGCGCGGCACGCGTTGGGACCGCCGAAGGGCCATCCCCGGGATCAGGGACGGCCCGTCGTGCGGAGCGCGGGGAAGCTAGCCGACGTGGCGGCGGTGGACGTTGTCCAGAGCGAGCGCGACGTCACGGATGAACGCCGTGTCCCCGCCGCGATAAGCCTGGGTGCCCCGGATATTCACAATCCGGAGCCAGTAATAGAAGGTGCCGAGGTCGTTGCCGTGCTGAGCGATCAGATCCTGTCTGATTTTCCGCTCGTGTTCTGCACGGTTCATTTTCTTCCGCTCAACTTTCGTGAGCGGGCGACCTGCACTCACGCCGAGTCCCTGCGGCCCAGGTCGTAAATCGACGCGGGGCCACCATAGCCCATATTCGAGCCCGGCACACCCTGCTGCCACACGCTTTCCGGGGCGGCCTGGAGCGGCGGGTTGTTCTTCCGTTCCTTGATCTGCGCCTTTTCCCTGCGCTGCTTCTTCACCTCTTTCACCTTTTCATCGTGGGCGTGGCGCTTATGGGCGCTCTTTTCCAGTCCCGCAGTGGCACTCTTCAGGTTCTTGAGAACGTCGTTCAGGGACTTTTCCACCGGGAAACTGCGCAGGAACGCCTGGCCCCTCTTGTCGCCCTCCACGCGGGTACCGCGGCAGTGCACGCGGGTCTCGCGCTGGAGGATCTCCAGCTTGGCCTGCATGTCCAGCACGACCCGGTGGAAGTCCGCGAGGTAGTGCGCGTACGCGGCGGGATTCTGCGCGATCTTGCGCAGCGCCTCGTTCGGGTCGTCGAAGAACGGCTTGTCGGTCTTTTCGGTACTCACGGATCCTCCGGGGCTCGGGTCTGCTGTACTCGGGGGGCTGTCGACTTGCTTCCGGCAGTCGCAGCGAGGGCCAGCCCGATTCCCGCGGGCTGACCCTCACTGGTGTGTGCCGGACGGGTGGGTCAGGAGAGGTACTTGTCCGCGTCCTCGGGCCGCAGCAGGCCGGCCTCCTTCAGCAGCCGAACCGCGCGGGTCTGGTTGACCGAGAGGTCGGTACGGGCCCGGTAGAGGGTGACGTAGCCGTCCTCGTCGCGCGGCAGTGCCTGTACGAGCGGGAGGAGTTCGGCATCCGTCCGGGCGGGCGTACCGGGCCGGTCCGTACCGCCTGTACGGCCCGTACCGCCGGTTCCGGTTGCACGGGAGGAGGAGGTGGCCGTACCGGTACGGCCATCCTGTACGCCGTCGCGGCCGAGCTGTGTACGGACACTGACCGTGCCGGTGCGGTCCTGTACGGCCGCGTGAGCCGAACCGGTACGCCCCCGGAGCGCTGTACCTGTACGCGCCGCTTTGTCAGGGGTGGTGTGTACGCCGTATGTACGGTCGCTGTACGGCCTGGTCAGCGCCCCTTCAGCCCCGTCGTGGTACGAGGGGTGAGAGAGGGCGTGTGCCGGGTCCGTACCGTCGTGTCCGGCGCCCGTACCGTCTGCTCGTCCGCCGCTGGTCGCGGCGTACAGGTCGCTGTGCGCGGGCTGCGTACTGCCGGACGTAATGCTGTCCGTACCGTCCGTCCTGCGGTGCGTACCGGTAAGGGCGGGCGTTCCGTTTCCGCCGTCCATGCCGGTACGGCCGGGCGTACCGGCGGCCGTACCGGACGAGGTGTCCGTACTGCCGTGGCCGTCCGTACCGTCGTTGTGCATGAGGGTGTGTACGCGCCAGATGACGGCCACGAAGATCAGGACGACGAAGGTGGTGAGCCACCAGGGAGCCGACCCGCCCTCGGGGACGAGGTGTGCCTGCTCGGAGAGGTGGAAGACGACGTTGGCCGACGCCATCAGTGCGAGCGCGGCGGGGATGTCGCGCTTGGCCCGGAAGGCCGTGACGCAGTAGACGTCGATCGACACCGGCAGGAGCGGGGCGACCCACTGGTTGATGCCGACCATGCGGGCGAGTTCGTACTCGCCGGAGGCGGCGAGCCCGACGCCAGCGGCCAGCGCGACCCACGGCGCCATCTTCCACAGCTTGCCGCCGAGGTTCTGGCGCCAGCCGCGCCACTTCGAGGCGGACTTCTTGGCCTCGCGGGCCTCGGTCAGCAGCCGGCGGGCGCGGGCCTCGTCGGCCTGCGCCCGCTCGGTGATGCCCTTGGCCTTGCGCTCGGCCTCGCCGGTGATGCGCTCGGCCTCCTTCTGCGCGGCCGCGCGCAGCTCCTGAGCAACCGTCGTCGCCTCGGTCCGCAGCTTCTCGCGCTGCTGGTCGCACGCCGTCGTCAGTCCGGCGAGCTCCTCGGCCAGGGCGTGGCGCTTGGCGGTGGCCTCGGTGTCGAACTTCTCGCCGAGGTCGCGCAGCTCGGCGCGCAGCTCGGCGCGGGCCGTCTCCGCCTCGGTGTGGACGGCGGCGACGTGGGCGTCGGCCTCGCGGCGCCGCTCGGCGGCGGCTTCGACCGCGTCCGCGTACAGCGTCTCCGCCTCGGCGCGCCGGGCGTCGTACTGCTCGGCGGCGGCCTTGGCGAGCTGGGTGTGGCGCTCCCGGGCCTGGTCGACCTCCTTCTGTGCGGCGGCGAGCAGGTTGTCGGCCTCCTCGCGGGCGCGGGCGAGGATCTGCCCGGCCTCGTTGCGGCGGGTCTCGACCAGGGCGGCGATCTCGGTGAGGTCGGCCTCGGCCAGGCGCCGCAGCTCGGCGATCGCCGTCGCGGTGGCCTGGTGGTCGGCGGCGGCCAGCTCGGTCAGCTCCGTGACCTGCGCCCGCGCCTGGGCGAGGAGCTCATCGGCGCGGGTACGGGCGTCGGCCAGGAGCCGGTCGGCGTCGCCGCGCAGCTGCTGCGCCTCCTCGCGCGCCGTCTCGGCCTGGGTGGTGGCCGCAGCCCGCTGGGCGGTGGCCTCCTCCTGGGCGCCGGCGGTGACGGCCTCGGCGCGGGTGCGCGCGTGGGCCAGGAGGGCAGTGGTCTGCTCGTGGGTGTCGGCGACGGTGCGCGCCGCCTGCTCCTCGGCCTGCGTCTGGAGGGCGAGGGCCTGGTCGCGGGCGGTGTCGATGATGTCGGCGGCCCGGTCGCGGGCGTCCGCGACCCTGGCCAGCGCCGCCCAGTCCGTCTCCAGCTCCGCCGCCGTGTCCGGGACGGTCTCCGTCTCGGGGATCGGGGCCGGGGCCTGGGCGGGCAGGGTGGAGGCGGCGGGCTGCGCGGCCGTCGTGGCCGTCGTCTTGGTGCGGGCGTTGGCCCTCTTACGGGTTCGTGTGGCGGCCACGCCGCCTCCTTCCAGGTCGGATGCCGCCCCGGGAGGCCCGGGGCGGCGGTTGTACGGGGTGGGTCCGGGCTGTCCGGCTCCCCTCGGCCCCGTCCGTACCGGCACGCGGCCGGGACGGGCGGGGGAGGCAACCGACAGGCGGGGAGAGCGTCACTCGACGCCGATGAAGCGGAAGGCCGCGAAGGCGGTCGTGCGCGGGTCGGGGGTGGCCTGGACGATGCGGTGGGCCTCGTCGGTGTCGCCGCGGTTGACGGCGTCGGCCGCCGCCCGGGCCGCAGCCCAGTCGACGCTCGGCGCCTGTGTCGCGGTGGCGGCGGGGCGGTGGAGCCGGGCGCGCAGCGTGCGCCAGGCCCGGCGGAGCGGGCGTCGGCGGCGGGCCCGGTTCACCCGGGCGGCGGCGTCGCGGTGCCCGAGCTCGTGCAGGATCTGCTCGGAGTCGTAGTCGGCGGCGGTCCAGCCGTCACGGCGGATGGTGCGCATGGTGCCTCCTGGATGACGGGCGTCGGCCCAAGCCGATGCCCGGTAGAGAGCGTGCGAAAGGCCGGCGGCCCGTCAGGCGGGCCGCCGGTCAAGGAGCGTGCGGTCAGGCGGGCAGGGATCTTGGTCGGGCTCCCGGCAGGCGGTCGCCGTGGCCGGGAGCCCGACAGTCGGCGGAGCGACGCTCGGGGTCAGATCAGCAGACCGGGCACTGCGGGGTGTCGTACCAGCCGCTGCACCTGGAGCACTGCCACAGGTGCCGCAGGGGCGCGGCCAGGACGGCCAGGAAGCTCTTCATGCCGCCGCCCCCTTTCCGTCGCGGGCCCGGTTGCGGGCGGCGCGGCGCTTCATCGCCCGCCGCTCGTCCTCGCTGAGGCCGCCCCAGACGCCCTCGTCCTGACCGGACTCCAGCGCCCACTGCAGGCACGCCTCCATGACCGGGCAGCGGCGGCAGACGGCCTTGGCTTCCTCGATCTGCAGCAGGGCCGGGCCGGTGTTGCCGATGGGGAAGAACAATTCAGGGTCTTCTTCGCGGCAGACCGCGTTGTGGCGCCAGTCCATCGCGATTACCGCCTCTGTCCGACGAGGGTCATGTCGGCGAGCGTGCGGCGGGCCTTGCGGCCGGCGTCGGCCGCGCGGCGGTCGCCGTCGAAGACGAGGTGGCGGACGAGCTGGTGGAACGCGGTGAGGTCCTCGGGCTCGTAGCCCTTCTTCTCGTCCGCGTCCTCGATGTCGTCGATGATCCCGGCGTTCGGCCGGGGTACCGAACGTGTCATGCTGAGCTGCATCAGGTCCTCCGAGTCAGGTCCTGGACAGGCCCCGGGGGCGCAATCCCCGGGGCTGTCGTCGTGTTGGCGGGTCGTACGACCGGCCACGACCAGCGGCCACCCCTCGGCGCAGTGGGGGTGGCCGTTGATCGTGGGCGTCCGTCCAGGGCTGGCGGGTCAGGCGGCGGCGTACTCAGGGCGGCATCCGGAGCGGATCGTCCGGCGCAGGCAGTCGGCGTGGGGGAGCAGGACGTCGACCAGGCGCTCGCGGATGCGGGCGGTGATCGAGGGGTCGGCGGCGAGGATGTCGCGGCCGGCGTCGACGCGGGCGGCGATCTCCGCGCCGTACGCGAGGGCGAGCTCGTGGCGGCGGTCGGGCGGGACGATCAGAACCGCGGCCGCGTACCGGCGCAACTCCCGGGTGGTGCCCACGGGCTCGTACATCGCCAGCGGCGTGCCCCAGACGGCGTCGAGGTCGACCTCGGCGTCGTCGAGGTCGACGGGGAGCGGGACGTCGAGCTCGTCCAGGAGCGCGAGCGTCTCGGCGTCGAACACCTCGCCGCTGCTGGGCCGGTGGGACGTCAGGGTCAGGGTGGCGGGCATCGGGACCTCCAGGGTGCGGTGAGCGGGCAGGGACGGGAGCAGACGGCCCCGGCCTCGGCCCCCGCGCGGTGCGGGAGCCGACGCCGGGGCCGGGGCGGTTGTGCGGGTCAGGCTGCGAGAGCGGGCTTGCGGCGGCGGGCGCCGAAGGCGGGCTTGCGGCAGCGGGCGGTGTACGCGGCGGCGGTCTCGCCCGGGGCCGGGGCGGGCAGCTCGGCCCTGACCTTGGCCACCAGCTTGGTGTGTTCGGACTGGTCGGCCGGGGTCAGGGGGCGGCGCAAGAGCGTGGCCAGGTGCTTGTAGGCGACGCGGGCGAGGTGCTCCTCGAGGACGTCGCTCGCAGAACGGTCCGGGGCGGCGTCGGCCAGGACGCGGAGGGTACCGGCGGCCAGGGCACGGACGGAGCGGTCGTCCCCGGCCTCCTGCCCGATCATGGCCGGCAGGGCGCCAGCGGGTCCGTCGACAGCCCGACCACGCGTGGTGGGGATCGCGTCGGCGGGAACCGTACGGGCGGCGTCGGCCTGGCGGGCGGCGGGCATCGCACGCTCCCACTGGGCTCGCCGGTCGGCGGGACGCTCCTGCGGCCGGGCAACCTTGAGGGTCTGGACGGTGGCGCGGCGGTGACGGGTGACGTCGACGGCGAGGCGCTCCTCGCGCGCCCACTCGTCGTACTGGCGGCTCCACGTGTCCGGCATGATGTCGACATCGACGAGGCGGTTGCTGGAGCTACAGCGGATCGCGGCGTCGACGCCGGCCTTGCCGGTGTGGTGCGGGACCGTCTTGAGCAGGTAGGTGCCGCGGTGGGGGGTGACGGCCACCCAGGTCTTGCAGGCCGGGCAGACCAGCGAGATGCGGCGCTTCTGGGTGGACTCGACCCGCCGCATGTCGATGTGACCGGGCGACAGGGTCGAGAGGACGATCGCGTCGAGGGGGCTGACGCGGGAGGTACGGGTGCGGCCCCGGCGCTTGGCGGCCTTGGGCATGGCGAGCTCGGGCATGGCGACTCCTCGGCAGGAAGAGGGAGGGGGTTCGCGGGGGCGGATGCTCTCTCCACCCACCAGGTCCACGAGCCAACAGCCCGAATCCCGGCGGATAGACAGCGCATCAACGCTGAGGTCGTGCAAGCAGTCCTGCCAGGCCGGGGGGTTTGGTTGTGGCTACCGCCTCCGACCACCTGCCCGACTCCGAAGAGACGAGCTGCAGAAACTGCGGTGGTGCAAGTGCAAGGTGAGGTGTTGCCTACCGGCTGCCACCTCACACTCCTACGGTTCCCTATGGTCCCCTAAGGTGTCAAGCGGTACGGTAAGGAAACCTAAGATCTGAAGCGACGAGCCACCGAGGAGGCAGACGTGAGCCGGGCCGACAACAGACCGCCGTACGCACGGATCGCAGGTCACTATCGAGATCTGATCGAGTCCGGCGCGCTGGTCGCCGGCACGCTCCTGCCGAGCATCAAGAACCTGTCGGAGGAGTGGTCCGTCAGCACGGCCACGGTCGAGAAGGCCCTGCGCGTCCTCAAGGAGGAACGCCTGGTTGCCGGGATTCACGGCATTGGCACGGAAGTGCTCGGCACGCAGGTGTCCCTCTCCTCCGGAGCAGAACGACACGACCGCAGCGGCAGGACCCAGTCGTCCTGGGGGGTCGGGGAGAAGTCGTCCGGTCATACGGCCGGTGTGGTGGCGGCTCCGGTCGATGTCGCCGAGGTCATGGGGATCGCGCCTGGTGCCGACGTGATTCGCCGGAGTCGCGTTTACCGTGATGCGCACGGAATCGTCTCCCACTCGACCTCATGGATCCCGGTCAGGTTCGCCGTGGAAATCCCAGACCTGGCCCGCAGCGAGCGCCTCAAGGGAGGCATTTCGCTGGACCTGATCGCTCGGGTGACAGGGCAGCACGCTGTACGCCGCGTAGACGAGGAGACCGCTCGCATCGCCACAACGCACGACCTCGAGCTCCTGGAGCTGGGGGCTGGCACCGTGGCGGCCATCCTGGTGTTGACCGCGCGGTTCCTTGACTCGAATGGCGAGCTGCTGGAATACGGCGTGGACCTGGGCGCCCCCGGCCGCACCCGGCGAACAACGTCCGAGGTTCTGCGATGACCGGGCGCGCCACCGGCCGCCCGGTTCCCACTCCTCGCGCGATCCTCATGTCGGGCCTGCAGGGCGCGGGCAAAACGACCCTCGCCCGCGCCCTGGAGAAGGCCGGCTTCCGACGCCTCTGCCCCGACGAGGAGATGTTCCGCCGCTACGGCCACTACGGCCGGGACTTCCCCCGCGGGCAGTTCAGGATTAGAGAGGCACCCGTGCTCAAGGACATCGCCCTTGAGCTCGAAGAACTCCTGGCGGCCGGACACGACGCCGTGGTCGACCACGGCTTCTGGACTCCGGAGGAGCGGGCCCAGTGGGCAGCGACTGTGGTGAAGGCGGGCGGGGAGCCCATTCTGATCTACCTGCCGCTCCCGCACGAGGTGCGCTGGGACCGGATCCGGAGGCGCAACGAGCAATCGCTGGTCGACGCGAACTCCATCGAGTTCAGCGAGGAGGACCTCCTTAGGCATGCGGGCCGGTTCTCCCCGCCGACCGATGACGAGCCGCACCTCGTGTACGACGGCCATCCGGACAGCGTCCTCGCCCTGCTCCGCCGCGCGCAGCAGCCGGATGCGGCTGGAACCGTAGAACACTGAAGCCTCCCGAGTCGGCGGACCGTTTGGTTCGGTTCTAGGTCCGCCACACTCGGGACTTCCAGATCTGACATGTGGCCGGATCATCTGGCCACATAAGCCACGAGGTTGGGGGCGGGATGGCGCAGAAACCGAGGGAGCTGACGCCCTGGGTGTCGCCCTTACATAACTGGGGATACCAGCTGCGGGAGCTACGGACCTCACGGGGACTGAGCCTTCGCGAGCTCGGTCAACGTACTCGTATCGACCACAGCCACCTGGGACGATTCGAGCGCGCGGAGCGAACACCCGACCGGGCGCAGGCGGTGGTCCTCGACGACAAGCTGGGTGCCAGCGGCATGCTGCTCCGCCTGTGGGAGCGGATCGGTGACGAGCGTGGCCATGTGGCCAATCCCCCGGCCCATGTGGCCAGATCATCGGTGGATCTGGCTTTTGCCATGGCTGACCAGGCAGCGTCGGACGGTGAGGGGATCTCGGTCCCGTGTCGTCTAGCTGATGGGTCGGTGGTTTGGGTGGCTCTCGATCGGCGTGCGCTGCTGCGCACTGGAGTGGGGCTCGGGGCTGCAGCAGCCGTCGGCGTCAGTTCTCCGGCCGTGGCAAGCTCTGGTGCCGTGCCCGGCCTGGTCCGCAAGGCACGGGCCGCAGCTGCGTACGGTTCGACGCCCGTGGAGCACCTGCGCCGTACCCGGCGTGTCCTCATCGACACCGACAATCTGCTCGGGCCCCGGCGTGCGGTCAGCGTCGTACGCGACCACATCGAAGTCATCCAGGTACTCCGACGGGACGCGCAGGGCGCTGACCGGCGGGACCTGATGGAGCTGCAAACCCAGTACGGAGAGCTTCTCTCCTGGCTCTACCAGGACCTAGGCAACCCGAAGGCCGCGTCGTACTGGCTGGACCGGGCGATGCAGTGGTCCCACACCGTCGGCGACAACGACCTGACCACGTACGTCATGGCGCGCAAAGCGCAGCTGGCCGGTGACACGGATGACCTGGTCGATGTCGTCGACCTAGCCGAAGCCGCCCAGCGCATGGCTCGCCCGCGCAGCCGCCTCGCCGCGGTCGCGCGCACCTACGAGGCGTACGGACACGCGCTGCGCGGTGACGCCGATGAGAGCGAGCGGGCGATCGACGACGTCCGCAACGCCCTCGATGGCGCCGCCGCCGACCCCACCCCATGGGGCGTGTGGCTGAACGCCTCGTACGTAGAGATCCACCGTGCCCGGGGCCTGGAGGCCCTCGGCAAGCACGACCAGGCCGCAGACGCGTTCGGCGCGGCGATCCGGCTGATGCCGGACGGCTACCACCGCGATCGGGGCGTCTACATGGCGCGACAGGCCGTGGCATTGGCCGGCGCCCGCGCCCCGGAGCAGGCCGCCGCGCTCGGAATGCACGCACTGACCGTCGCGGAGGACACGGGCTCCGGCCGAATCACGAACGAGCTCGTCCGGCTCGACAAGGCCCTTATCCCCTGGCAGCGCGAACCGGCCGTAGCTGAGTTCCGCGCCACCTTCGACTCCACCCTCTTCCACGAGACAGAAACGGAAGCCTGAGCAGATGACTGCCCGCCCATACGTTCTACTGTCCGCCGCCACGTCGGTCGACGGCTACCTGGACGACACCAGCCCCAAGCGGCTACTGCTCTCCAACGCTGAGGACTTCGACCGCGTCGACCAGGTCCGCGCCGAGTCGGACGCCATCCTGATCGGCGCGACGACCATGCGCCGGGACAACCCCCGCCTCCTGGTCAACAGCGAGGAACGCCGCGCAAAGCGACTGGTGGAGGGCCGGTCGGAGTACCCGCTGAAGGTCACGGTGACCGCCTCGGGCGATCTCAACGCGGACCTGAAGTTCTGGCACTTCGGCGGCCAGAAGCTGGTCTTCACGGTCGACTCCGCCGTCGACAAGGTGAAGGCCAGGCTCGCGGACCTCGCGGACGTGGTCAGCGTCGGCCCCAAGCTCGACTGGGGCCTGGTCCTCGACGAGCTCGGCCGACGCGGCGTCGGCCGGCTCATGGTGGAGGGCGGCGGCACGATCCACACCCAGCTCATGGCTCAGGACCTGGCCGACGAGGTCCACCTCGCAGTCGCCCCGCTGCTGGTGGGCCAGACCAGCGCCCCGAAGTTCCTGAGCGCCGCCGACTACCCGGGCGGGTCGACCTCCCGTATGCGACTGCTGGAGGCCCGCACAATCGGCGACGTCGTGCTGCTGCGCTATGCCCCGAAGGAGCGTGGCTGATGTACGCCCCGGACCGAGACCAGGACCTCCGCTGGATACAGCGCGCGATCGACCTTGCCGCGCTGTGCCCCCCAGCCGCCGGGGCGTACTCGGTGGGCGCGGTCATCGTCGCCGAGGACGGCACCGAGCTCGCTGCTGGCTACTCGCGCGAGGCCGATCCGCGTGAACACGCGGAGGAGGCCGCCCTCGCGAAGATCCCGACAGGCGACCCGAGGCTGACCACGGCGACGATCTACTCGTCCCTGGAGCCTTGCTCCCAGCGGAGCGCGGACCGTACTCCGTGCACGCAGCGGATCCTCGAGGCCGGGATCCCGCGCGTCGTCATCGCCTGGCGCGAGCCGTCTTTGTTCGTTTCCGATTGCGTCGGAGTCGAGCTCCTGGTCGCCGCTGGCGTGACGGTCGTTGAACTGCCCGAGTTCGCAGACGCCGCTCAAAGGCCGAACCGCCACCTGGGTAACGGCCACGACAGGTAATCCGCACTCACCCGCGCAGGGTTGACGCGATGGCAGGGCCACTCACAGACGAACGGAGGGAGGAGTCGTGCAGACCGATCCCCGCAGGCGAATCCGCGAGGCGCGTACAGCGGTGTACCGGCTGTACGACGCGGAAGAGCGCCTTCTGTACGTCGGTATCACCATGACCCTCAAACAGCGCTTCGCCGATCACCGGCACCAGAAGTTCTGGTGGCATCTGGTGAAAAGAAGAGATGTCAGGTGGTACGACGACCGATCTGCGGCCGAAGCTGTCGAAGCTGAAGCGATTCAAACAGAGAACCCCAAATACGACGGCACCAGCCGCATCCCCAACTGGGTCCGTGCCCGCCATCTACGCCCGAAGGACCCGTTCTGGCGTCCAGTCGCAGAGTCAGTTCTCGCGCACATTCAGGATGGAACGTACCCAGTGGGTAGTCCCCTGCCGTCGCCGCGAGCACTTGCGTCGTTGTATGAGGTCTCGGAATCGTCCACGGGATACGCCCTCTCTGTGCTCTCCAGCGCCCGGGTCGTTGGGCCTCGTCCGCAGCACGTGGTCCGTCCCTTCTCGGACCACCGGCCTCTGAGGGGATCCGATGCCACGGCCGCAGATGAGCACGACAAGGACGGTCTGCCTTCCAGCTACGGGACTGGGCTTCATTCGGCTGTACACAATGTTCCACTCGCCGCGACGACGCCTGCCCACCAGAGATCACCTGGTGTATCTTTTCGAGAAGCATCGAATGGGATGGAGGCTGCTGTGTCGGATCCGCTGCGTCGAGACGATGCCCTAGTGGATGCTGACACGCTGCCTCCGCCGCGCATCCGCCAGCAGCTGCGCATCGCCGCGAACTTGACTCAGGCGGAAGTGGCCGAGGCCCTCGGCGTCCAGCGCCTCGCCATCGTCCGGTGGGAAGCCGGCCAGACACAGCCCCACCGGAGCAACCGCCTGAAGTACGCGGAGTTCCTCCGCGGGCTGGCCAAGGAGCACCCGGAAGTCGCCCAGGGAGGTCCACGTGAGGACTGACCTTGCTCCCGGTTTCGGGTACGCCGACTCCGCCTTCGGTATCGAGGGGGTCGGGGTGACGTAGCCGCCACCGGCCGCGCGCGCCAGACGAATGGACTAGCAATCCACTCCGGCCTCGCGCGGCCCTTCGCGCCGACCATCAGGTCGGCCGCCCAGTCCCCGGTTGGCCCCGGTTCTGGGCTCCAGCTCATCGAGCTGGACCTGTTTTCTCTGCAAACCCCGCCTTGGCAGGCGGTTTGTTTCACCCGGCCCGCTTTGGCAAGCGGACCACCCCGACTCTCCAAGGGCCCCTTTGGCAGGGGGCCTCTGACGAGCCACCAGCGTCACCCCAGGTTCGGCGGTCTTGGCAGGCCGTCGAGCTCGGAGCTTCAGCTGTCCGGTTGCCCGGTGGTTGGGGCGCCCCTCACACAAACCGCTCAGCCGTGATCGGATCCCTTGGCAGGGATCTGGTCGCGGTCGGGGCGATCCATATGAAGGTTGGTGTCTTCGCCATAGTGCCCGATCTGGTGTCCCCTGAAAAGTCGAACCCTGCCCGTTTCGGAATGGTTCGCACCTTTGGTGATTTTCATGTGACGGAACAAGCATCCCTGATCCAATACTTCGCGGCATTTGGCGAGGAAGTGGCTCTTCCTGTAGGAAGTCACGAGCTGATCGTTTCGACTAAGTCTGTCCGGCCGCTCCTCAGCGGCGGTGTCCTCGAGGGCGTTGTCCCGTGGGGCGGGACGGGTTTCAAGATTCTTGCCCGCCGTGCGGGAGCGCCGGGGGTGATCCGGGCTGGGCAGGCTCTGTCCACAGGCCGCCCGGTGCAGGGTCGGCTGATGGATCAAGAAACAGCTTCCGAGGGAGGTGTCCGCTTTGGCGTGTACACCGGCCCGATGGCTACTAAGACGTTCGACAGTTCGGCTTCTGCGGTGTCCACCGCTCTTGTCGGGGCGGTGCGCCGGTGAGCGCCGTGGCGGCGTCAACCTCTGTGATGATCCCCGCCCCCCGCTCGTCCATGTCTTCTACTGCGGCCGCGGCCGTGCCGGTGCGTCGGCAGCGGGTGCGGGTCCCGATGCGGCTGGTGTCGTCGCCGTTCTACTCGGACATCGCGCTGTCCGTGTACGTGAAGGTGGCGGCGCTGGCGGCTCGACCGGAGGGGTGCGAGGCGCGGTCGGTGAGGATCGCCTCCTACCTGATGCTGTCAGTGGCGTCGGTGGAGCGCGGGATGAAGGAGCTGACCCGTCCGGGGCCGGACGGGTTCGTGGAGCTGCGGTCGGTCCGTCGGACCCTGCCCGGCGGCAAAGGTCAGTCCGCGCTGCGGACGGTGCGGCAGATGGCGCGGACGGAGAAGTTCGTGTGGCTGCCGGTGGCGGCTTCGGAGGACCTCACGCCCCGGCAGCTGCGCGCGTACGCGGTCATCGTGTTCGCGGAGAAGATGGGCATCGCGCTGACCGAGGGGGAGCTGGCGGGATACCTGCGCCACCGCTCGGGCAAGAAGGCCGGCCAGCCCATTACGGCGGCGGCGGCCGGTGAGGTCGTCGATGGTCTGGAGGCGGCGCGATGGGTGACGGTGCAGCGGCGTGCGGGCGCGCAGGGCCGTCACCACTACATCGCCCACGACATCGCCACCGAGGCCGTCGTGAACGCTGGCGAGCGGGTCGCGGACTCGGTGCCGGAGGAGGTCCAGGAGGGCGCGGAGCAGCCTGTGGAAGGTGTGGCTGACGGGGCGGCATGTCCGTTGGTTGGTGAGGGATCGGGTGTGCGGGTTGGTGAGGGATCCCTCGCGAATAGGGAATCACCTAGGACTGACTCACCTGATGACGAGCGCGCACTCATCTCACCCGCCGTAGGCGAAGTACCGGTAGTTGCGGCTGCTGAGGCTGTGGAAAACCTGGCTGACGTGGCGGCGCGTTCGGAAGGCGAGGGTGGTGTCGCGCTGCGCGCGGGTGAGATCAGCCAGCCCTCCTCGAAGCCGGACGGCGAAAAGCGCAGCAGCAAGGGCGGGGGGTCGTCCCGGTCGTCGTACACCGGACCGCAGCTGGCCATGAGCCCGGAGATCTACTCCGTGCTGGAGCCGGTCCACGTGCTGCTGGAACGCGTCACCAGCGCCTTCGTTGTCCGGAAGATCGCCCGCGAGGTGGGCCGTCAGCTGCGTGAGGGAACCGTTGCCGACCGTCTCCACCACCGGCTCACGGCCCGCCTGGCCAAGGTGATGATCTCCGATATCCGCGACCCGGGCCGGTGGCTGCTCGGGGTGGCCCTGCCCCGTTGGGGCTGCGGCCACCAGGACTGCGAGGCCGGGATCATCTGGCGGACCGGGGCGGCCTGCGAGCTGTGCGCCGAGACCGTCCAGGACCGGTTCGCCGCCCGCCAGCGCGAGCAACGCCTGGAGCAGGACCTGTGCCCCCAGCACGGCACCCGCCCCGGCCCGTCCGGGCACTGCGCCGACTGCGGCTTGGAGGCCGCAATCCGGCGCCAGGCGCGGGTCCCGATGGCCCGGCAGCCCGAAGGTCCGCAGCGCTCCTCGTGCGGCGACTGTGGATGCGTGATCTTCCTGACCGGCCGGGCCGTCGACACCGGCCTGTGCAAGCTCTGCCGCGAGGAGGCCGACGTCCTAGCCGCCGTCGAGCCCGCGGCTCCTGCTGCGCCGTCGGTGCCGGGGGCCTGCTCCGGCCGCGACGGTGAAACGCCCTGCACCCGAAGGGCCCTGCCGACCCGCAACGTCTGCCTCACCCACCGCTCCCAGGAGCTCGCCGGGGAGGTGGCGTGATGAGCCAGACCCCCCAACCCAGCGGTGTGGACCTTGCCCGCGTCGTACTGCAGGCAGCGCGGGAAGCCGCGAAGAAGAACGGCGTCCGAACGGCGAAGAGCAAGCCGCGGGTGACCCGGACGGTCCGGCGCGACGGCCGCGCCCCCATGGGCCTCGGCGAGGTGTTCACCGCGCTCATGGCCGACCGCGGCTGGGACCTCCCCGGCGGCCGGCGCCAGCCTGTGCGAGCGCTGGGCGGCCCTCGCCCCCGACCTCGCCGACCACGTCGCGGCGGTGAGCTACGACGCCGAGCGCGGGGAGCTGACGCTGCGCCCGGACTCTACGACCTGGGCGACGAAGGCCCGCCTGGAGGCGTCGCGGATCGTCGCCGATGCCAACCGTTCCGCGCACACCGGAGCGGTTCGTACGGTCCGCGTGCTGTAACCCGGGCCTGTGCCCTCGCCCAGTGCGGCCGCCGACCCGGACCCGGTGAGGATCCCGGTCCCGCAGGGGCCGGTGCGTACTGGCGAGTCAGCGGCGGCCGGCTACCGCCGTGCACTTGAAGTCCACCAGCAGGTTCACATGCAGCGGCCGGCGGACCCGGCCATCGCGGCCGCGGTGGAGCGGCAGAGCCGGGTCCTTCGGGAGGCGAGCTGTCGAGCGTTCCCCGAGCAGGAAGCGGCCCGTGACGATCAGCCGGCACCGCTCCTGGCAACTCTGCTGCATGGCTCTGAGCAGATCGTCCGGACGCCGGAGGCTCGGGCCTCGATGGTGTCGGAGTGGCGCGACTCCCGCGTCGCTGCCGCCCGGCGCCACCAGGAGCTCGAAGCCGTTCCGCAGGGGCCCCGCAGCCGCGCCGCGCAGGCCGCGTGGCTGCCCTACCTCACCGCCCGCCAGGCCCTGCCCTCCGACTACGACAAGACCGCCGACACCGTGGTAGACCGGCACGCAGATCTGGGGCTGAGCGCCCAGGAGGCCGCGGACATGCGGGCCCTGGGTTGGAGCGAGTACCGCCACGGCCAGAACAGCCTGGTCCGCTCAATCCTCACCAGCTCCGGCCGGCCCGCAGCCGAGCAGGTCATCGGCCACGAACTCGTCCACCGCGCCCTCAACATCCCCCAGCCCGCGCGGTACGGCTCCGCGCGGGCGGAGCTGTCCTCGCCATGTACCTGAGCCGGATCGGCCTGGACGGTACAGAACCGCGTTGGCGGAGGGGACATAGCGAGAACGGCACAACAGCGAGGTCGATCGGTACAACCCCGCGCGGGCGGAGCGGTCGTGGCGGCCGTGACGAAGCCGACGGATCCCCGCAGTGCAGCTCCGCGCGGGCAGAACGGACCCCCAGTCGCCCTCCGGCGGGCCGACCGCGTCCGGTACAGCTCCGCGCGGGCGGAGCGGACCTGCCCGGTGACGAGGGCGCCCTTCCTCATCTGCGGTGCAGCTCCGCGCGGGCGGAGCGGACGCCGGACTGCTGGCGCATCCCGGCCTGGGCACCGGTGCAGCTCCGCGCGGGCGGAGCGGACGCCTACGAGGACAGCAGTTCCCCCGAGTGGGCCGGTGCAGCTCCGCGCGGGCGGAGCGGACCGCCCCGAAGACCGCAGCGACCTGCAGATTCGCGGTGCAGCTCCGCGCGGGCGGAGCGGACGTCCTGGTAGCCACGGCCGTTCGTCGACATGGCGGTGCAGCTCCGCGCGGGCGGAGCGGACGTGCGCTGGACGAAGAAGCGAGCCAGCTCCGTCGGTACAGCTCCGCGCGGGCGGAGCGGGCACAGTGAACACTCAGCCCTCGTCACGGAGGAACGGTACAGCTCCGCGCGGGCGGAACGGACTTCCCGGTGCTGAGCGCACTTCCCATCGCGTACGGTGCAGCTCCGCGCGGGCGGAGCGGACGACGTCACGGGAGCACTCGCCGGAGTTCCCACCGGTGCAGCTCCGCGCGGGCGGAGCGGACTACAGCGGCATCGTGCTTGCCCTGTGGGGCACCGGTGCAGCTCCGCGCGGGCGGAGCGGACCAATGCGGCGGGGCACGGGCACGAAGAGGATCCGGTGCAGCTCCGCGCGGGCGGAGCGGACGTACTCCGGCTGACCGTTGCCCACCGCTGCTCCGGTGCAGCTCCGCGCGGGCGGAGCGGACGATCTACCGCTTCCCCGCCGCTGCGGCGCAGGGGGTGCAGCTCCGTGCGGGCGGAGCGGACTACACGCACATCGACGGGTCGACCCAGGAGGGCGGTGCAGCTCCGCGCGGGCGGAGCGGACGACGGCCAGGCCACCGTGGACGGGAACCGGCACGGTACAGCTCCGCGCGAGCGGAGCGGACACCAACTGGGCAGCGTCCATGGGGGTCGACGTCGGTTCAGCTCTGCGCGGGCGGAGCGGACCCGGACACCGATCGGCCCCTCTTGTCGTTCGACGGTGCAGCTCCGCGCGAGCGGAGCGGACGCAGATGGGGCAGTTGTCCCAGCTCATGGAGGCGGTGCAGCTCCGCGCGGGCGGAGCGGACTCGTACGCAACGCCCGTGGGCGAGAGTCGGACCGGTGCAGCTCCGCGCGGGCGGAGCGGACCCGAGCCACATCGCGAGCTGATCGCCGATCAGCGGTGCAGCTCCGCGCGGGCGGAGCGGACCCCTGACGGGACCCCGCTCGTCGGGACGGTGACGGTGCAGCTCCGCGCGGGCGGAGCGGACGTAGTGGTCGTGCCCGCGGTCTGGAGGGTGAACGGTGCAGCTCCGCGCGGGCGGAGCGGACCGGCCTGGAGGCGGTGGGGTTCAACCGGTCCACGGGGCAGCTCCGCGCGGGCGGAGCGGACTGGAGCGCGTCCGCGAGGAGCGGGCCGACGGTCGGTGCAGCTCCGCGCGGGCGGAGCGGACGTGAAATTGGGCGCCGAGGTCAGCTGGGTCGCCGGTGCAGCTCCGCGCGGGCGGAGCGGACCCACCGCCGTAGACCTTGCCGAACCCGACTCCCGGTACAGCTCCGCGTGGGCAGAGCGGACGACCAGCACGTACGGTCGCGGCAGTCGGCGATGGGTACAGCTCCGCGAGGGCGGAGCGGGCCACCGCGGCCAGGGCCGGGGTGTAGAGGGGGTCGGTTCAGCTCCGCGCGGGCGAAGCGGACACCAAGTGGGTCGTCGCCACCGAGCTCGTCGGCGGTTCAGCTCTGCGTGGGCGGAACGGACGGGCCGCCGGACAGGTCGAAGCGGCCGGCGGCCGGTACAGCTCTGCGCAGGCGGAGCGGACTGGCTCAGCTCCTTCGGATACGGGTCCGGAGGCGGTACAGCTCCGCGCGGGCGAAGCGGACGCCCGCGTCCACACAGTCTGGGGATCCTCCGACGGTACAGCTTCGCGCGGGCGGAGCGGACCTGGTGCTGGCGTGCACCGGGCTCCCGCTCACCGGTACAGCTCCGCACGGGCGGAGCGGACGGCGGCAGTAAGTCCCGCATGGCGGAGGCCGGCGGTTCAGCTCTGCGCGGGCGAAGCGGACTGGCGGACCCGCCGTTGCATGTCCCGGGCAGACGGTACAGCTCCGCGCGGGCGGAGCGGACGCAACCGTGACCAGCGGGACACCCGAACGTGTCGGTGCAGCTCCGCGCGGGCGGAGCGGACGAACGCGATGCGAGCGAAACCCACGACGCGGTCGGTGCAGCTCCGCGCGGGCGGAGCGGACCTCGGGAGCGGCTCCACGTGGACCACGAACAGCGGTGCAGCTCCGCGCGGGCGGAGCGGACGCGGATGCGGGCCTGGAGCCGCAGCGGCACTACGGTGCAGCTCCGCGCGGGCGGAGCGGACTCGGGCCTCGGCCCGCTCTTCGCTCTCTCCCCCGGTGCAGCTCCGCGCGGGCGGAGCGGACGTATCCGGGGGTCAGGGAGTACACGAAGGCTCCGGTGCAGCTCCGCGCGGGCGGAGCGGACACAGCAGCAGCCTTAGCCGGCGTGCCTCGTCCCGGTGCAGCTCCGCGCGGGCGGAGCGGACCGACCGAGGACTCGTGCGTCTTCTACGAGCAGCGGTGCAGCTCCGCGCGGGCGGAGCGGACCCTTTTTCACCTGCGGTTTTCTTGACGCTTTGCAAGTTCTTTGCGTGACGTACCCGGGGTGGTTGGTGGCCGCCTTGGGGGTGACCCTACCCGTCCCACGGAGTCTTGCGGCGGTGTCGGAGTCGACGCCTCCCGGCTGTGAGTCGACTAACCGGTGGGCGCCTGAAGTTGGGTGGGAGGTGCGGGAAGGGTCGGGGTGATTGTCAGACCCCCCTCCTAGTGTGGGTGGGCTGGGCGTCACGGGGACGCGCGTTCCGACCCGTGGCCACGGCTTGATACATGGCAGCGCGCCACTTTAATCTCCCTCATGCTTCTACAGGCTGTGAATCAACTCGCCTTAGAGGCTGCTTTTTTGACGCTTCATCAAGAGAGGGAGGAGATCGTGGTTGGTGATTCTGATGCAAGGTATCCGCAGTTCCGGGTCCGGGTACGGGCCGATGCTGATCCCGCGGACGTCGCCGAGCTACTGCCCGGAGTGATGCCGGGGGCGCGGGTGGTGTTACCGATGCCGGCGGTATTGAGAGTCCTGCATCTGCTGGATTCCTACTTGCCGGTCAATCCTGCGGCGGAGGCTGCGGTCCGCCGCCTCGTGGCCGCGTGCGTCGCGCGGATCGGTGGCCTGGACCGGGGCACTCAGGAGGAGTGGGAGGACCGGCTCGACGTGCTGCTCGATGCCGGGCGACTGGACCCGGCCCGGGTGGCCGCGTACTTCGATCGGTACGTGTTCGACCTCGCCGACCCGGTCCGCCCGTTCATGCAGCACCCCGCCCTGGCCGTGGAGTGCTCGAAGTCCGCCGCGCCCGGCAAACTCCACTTCGACCGGGCGGCCGGGAACAACGCGCTGTGGTGGGACCACACCCCCCAGGACACACCGATGGACCTGGACACCGCGTTCGAAGGGATCCTGCTGTGGCGCGGCTACGGGCCCTGCGGAACCGGCGCGCAGCGCACTCACCTGGAGAAGAACACCAAGAGCATGAAGGCCGGCCCGCACCGGAGCCTGGTGTCGTACTTCCCCGAGTGCCGCAACCTGTTCCTGTCCGCGGTGCTGTCGTGCCCTCCGCCGGTGGCGTGGCCGACCGGTACGGGGGAGGACCTCGCGCCGTGGGAGGCCGATGAACCGGCCGATCCCATGGCCCCCGTTTTTCCGGCGGGCCCGATCGGTCTGCTCACAGCCCGCGCCGCGCACCACATTCTGCTGAAGGTCGCCGGTGGTCAGGTGTCGGAGTGCTGGGTGGCCTGGGGGGCGCTCACCGATCTGCCGGCGGTCCGGGATCCGTTCGTTCTCGACCGTGAGAAAGGCGGGCCGATGCGGGGCAGCCACCGGCGCGGCCTGCTGCGGGATTTTGACGCGTTGGTCGCCGCTACCGACCCGTCGGTCAAGGCGGCTGCTGGCGTGATCCGTCCCGCCTGGATCGATGTCTACGCCCAACTGCCCCTCTCGCAGCTGGAGGCGCTCGGGCCTGTCCGCGTCCGCGCCGTCGGCTATGACCAGGACAAGAGGGAGATGGGGGACTCGATCGCCTACACCGCTACGACCCCGGAGACGCTGGCCGCCTGCCTGCCCGCCAAGGAGCCGCAACGGGCCCGAATTGTCGCGGTTGGCCGACAGGATTGCGAGCGCGCCGAGCAGCACCTGGTCAAGCAGCTCCGCGGGGCGTGGCGCAAGATCGACCCGGGCGCGAAGTCCTCGCCGTGGGTCGAGCAGGCGCAGACGGTGTTCTGGGACCGCGCCGACCAGCTGTTCTGGAACGCGGTGCGGACCGTGACCGATCCGGCTGGCGCGTTGGCAGCGCTGACGCTTGCGGTCTACGACGAGGTGACCGGCGACATCGCGAGCAGCGTCGCCGGGTTCCTGCCCGTGGCCGAGCACCGGAAATGGCTGCGGATCGAGACCTCGCTGCGCGACGGCCGTATCCCTGCCCCCAAGACCGGCAGCCGTGCCACCTCCACCAGCAGCCGTTGAAGCGAAGGAACCCATGACCACCACGTCCGAGGCATCCGCCCGCAGCAACAGCAGCGGCTCGTTCATGAGTGTCGTCCGCAGGGCCTGCTCCACTCCGGCCGGCCGCTCCGACCTGCGCCGCGGTCTGAACATCGTCCTCGCCGACCTCGAACACCCCACGGGAGATGCCGGCCAGTCCCGCTGGCCCCTCTACAGCCACCTCATGGCCGCCGGCTACCAGCCGCCCGGGGCCGCCGCCGCCGAACTGCCGCTGCTGCTGGTCGCCGCGCTGTATGCCACCCACGACGCGCCCAATCCGCGCACGGTCGAATCCAGCGGTCCGCCGCCGGCGGCCCCGTTCAAGCCCTGGCACAACCTCGGCTGGTCGTATGCGGCCGCCTGCCACCGCGGTGTCATGACCCGCGACAACGCGACCGGCGCCCTCGGCTACCTCGCCGAGCTCGACCAGACCACCCTCATGCGGGAGCTCCCCGCCGTGGTGGCACGCCTGCGCTCCAGTCGGGTCCGCATCGTCTGGCCCCTGCTCCTGGCCGACCTCCTGCGCTGGCCCCTCAAGCCCGCGCAGGTCCGCCTGGACTGGGCCCGCAGCTTCCACAACACCAACAGCGAGGAAACCTCGAAGTGACCACCATCAGCCTGCCCCGCGCCATTCACCTCGACCTCATCCAGATCCAGTCCACCCCGTATGCCTCCTCCAACCGCGACCGCAACGGCTCGCCGAAGTCCGCCGTGTACGGAGGAGTGCTGCGCGGCCGCGAGTCCGCGCAGCACCAGAAGTTCCACAGCCGCGGCACCATGCAGAACATCCTCGGAGAGAAAACCTTCCGCACCCGGGCCACCACCCTCGCCGCGACCCGCCACCTCACCGACCGCGGCTGGGACAAGGACGAGGCCCTCACCGCCGTGCAGATGCTCATCCTCGGCTCCCAGATCAAGGGCCTGGGCATCGCCGACAACGGCGCCACGAACGTCCTCCTGTTCCTCCCCGAGACGGCGATCAGCGAACTCGTCGACCTGATCGACCAGCACCGAGACGACTTCGCCCCGTACATCACCCAGGCCCACGCCGACCTGGACAAGGAGGCGAAGAAGAAGGCGAAGGCGAAGACGGCCACCAACGCCCCCGCCGCCGACACCGATGACGACGGCGAGCCGGCCGAGGACACCAACCGCACCGCGATCATCACCACCCACGCCAAGAAGATCACCGACACCAAGAACGGCTTCCTGCCCAAGGAACGCATCCTCGGCCTGCTGCGGACCCGCAACGCCGTCATCGCCGCCTACGGCCGCATGCTCGCCAACGAGCCCGGCTCCATCGTCGAGGCGTCCATCCAGACCGCGCACGCCCTGTCCACCCACGCGATCACCACCCAGATCGACAGCTTCACCGCCGTCGACGACATCCTCAACGAGCTCGGCGACGAGTCCGGCGCCGGCCACCTCGGCGAACAGCGCTACAACAGCGCCACCTTCTACCGCTACTCCACCCTCAACATCACCAAGCTCATCGGCAACCTCGACGGCGACCACGCCACCGCCCGCGACGTCATCGAGGCCTTCCTCCACGCCGCCACCGCACACCGCAACGTCGGCAAGGTCTCCGGAACCGCCCCCCACACCCTGCCCCACCTCCTGTACGCCGCCGTGCGCACCGACCGGCCCGTCAACCTCGCCGGCGCGTTCGAGGAGCCCGTACCCGCCACCGCCACCGGCGGGTACCTCACCGCCAGCCTCACCCGCCTCGACGCCCACGCCGGCGCCCACCACCGCTTCCTCGGCACCAACCGCATCGCCGGCCACACCCACGTCACCCTCGCCGACCAGGACCTCACCCACCTCGGCGACCGCGCCGACAGCTTCGACGAGTTCGTGACCACCACCCTCGCCACCATCGACAAGGCCCGCGGATGAACCCCGGCCTCCTCCTCCACCTGTCCGGCCCCCTCCAGGCCTGGGGCGCACCCGCACAAGCCAACGTCCGCCCCACCTACCGCACCCCCACCCGCTCCGCACTCACCGGCATGATCGCCTGCTGCGCCGGACGGGAACGCGACGCCGACAACACCGACCTCACCCAGCTCTCCTACACCATCCGCATCGACCGCCCCGGCAGCATCCTCACCGACTTCCACACCACCGGCGCCAACCACGACCCCTACTTCGGTCTCACCACCGCCGACGGCGGAACCCGCGACGCCCCGATCATCTCCACCCGCTACTACCTCACCGACGCCGCGTTCACCCTCGCCGTCACCGGCCCCACCTACACCCTCGACACCGCCGAACAAGCCCTCGCCAACCCCGTCTGGGCCCCCTACCTCGGCCGCCGCTCCTGCCCCCCGGACACCCCCCTGCTGCTCACCCGCAGTCAGAACGTCCTCGACGACCTCGACCACATCCCCCTCCACCGCCCCACCCACACCACCGGCCCCGTCACCTACCTCTACGACCGCCCCCCGACCCCCGACACCCCGAGCACCGGCCAGCACCACGACCAGCCCGTACCCGGCCGCCACCAGACCTGGACCAGCCGCCCCGTCTGGGAACAGCAGCGCACCATCCCCGCCCCCAGCGCCGGTCTCGGCACCAGATGGCTGAACGCCGTCGCCGACCACCTCAACATCCCGACCACCGCGGCAAAGGACCCCCAGTGACCACCACGACCACGCGGATCACCCTCGCCCGGATCGGCCTCAACCCCACGTCCCGCGAAGTCCACCGCGACCTCGCCAACCCGGCCGAGATGCACCGCACCACCATGAACCTCATCGACCGCGAAGACGGCAACCCCACCGCCCGCCGCGACGCGAGCCTCCTTCACCGCATCGACCACACCCCGGCCGGCGCGCACCTCCTCGTCCAGGCCGCCGTACCCATCTACCTCGACCGGCTCCCCGACGGCTACGCCCTCACCGCCGAACAGCGCGACGCCACCCCCGTCCTCGACTGGATCACCGAAGGCCGCACCGTCCGCTACCGCATCAACGCCAACCCCTCCACCTGCGTCCGAGACCCCGAAGCCCTCCAGCGCGAAGCCGACCGCCGCGCCGAGTCCGCCGTCAAGGCCGGCAAGTCCTACGCCGAAGCCACCCGCATCCGCGAAGCCTTCCTGGCCCTCGCCGCCGGCAACGCCACCAAGCGCCGCGGGGTGAACCTCCCCGCCACCCCCGAGAACATCACCGCCTGGTGGACCCGCACCGCCACCGCCAACGGCCTCCGCCCCGAACTCGTCATCGACACCCCCCTCGCCCGCATCAACGCCACCACCACCGGCAAGCCGACCGTCACCCTCCGCGCCACCGCCTTCGAAGGCATCGCCACCATCACCAACCCCGACGCCACTCGCGTGGCCGTCACCAACGGCATCGGCAAGGGCCAGGCGTACGGACTCGGCCTCCTCTCCCTCGCACCCCACCACAAGTAAAGAACTTGCAAAGCCCCCAGAAAGCGCCAGGTCACGAAGTGTCCGCTCCGCCCGCGCGGAGCTGAACCGTTGCCGGTATCTCCGGTGACGACCTGTCCTGAGTCCGCTCCGCCCGCGCGGAGCTGAACCGTCGCGCGCGTAGTACCCGCCCAGGTTCAGGTCGTCCGCTCCGCCCGCGCGGAGCTGAACCGCCGGCGTGGGAGGGGCTGCGCCTGGACGTGCAGTCCGCTCCGCCCGCGCGGAGCTGAACCGGCCACTGCAAGACGCGTTTCCGACCCGAGCAGGTCCGCTCCGCCCGCGCGGAGCTGAACCGATCCGCGACATGGGCCACACCGCGCCCGCCGAGTCCGCTCCGTCCGCGCGGAGCTGAACCGTTCCTGGCCAGGAAGTCTCCCAGCACGTAGGAGTCCGCTCCGCCCGCGCGGAGCTGAACCGGAGTGCCCGACCTTCGCGACGCGCTCTTTGAAGTCCGCTCCGCCCGCGCGGAGCTGCGCCGCCGTGCATCGAGGTGCCGTGCCCCACAGGTTGGTCCGCTCGGCCCACGCCGAGCCGTACAAGCCCAGAGCGGGCGAGTACACCACGCCACCGTTCTCGCCCCGCCGACGCGGAGCCGCGCTGCGCGGTACGGTGGCGTCCACCGCTTGCGCAGCGGCCCGCTCTGCCCGCGCAGAGCTGCACCATGGCGCGCTGCGATGCAGGTCTTACTTGCCCCGGACGCTCCGCCCACGCGGAGCTGCACCGTCGGAGACAGTGGCGGATACGGTGTGCGGCGCCTCTGCTCCGCCTGCGCGGAGCTGCACCGCGAGACGAGATGTGGCTGGCCACCCGGGCACTGCTCGTTCCGCCCGCGCGGAACTGCACCGAGGGACACGGTGGCGGATACGGTGTGCGGTGCTCCTGCTCTGCCTGCGCGGAGCCGCACCGGCACCCCCAGTGTGTCTGCCCCGCCTACGCCGGGCTGGACCGATCTGCTGCCGCCGGAGGGTGGTCAGGTTCAGGCACGCTCCGCCCACGCAGAGCTGGACCGCACCACAACGGCGTCATCAACCGCAACGGGGCACCCGCTCCACCCACGTGGAGCTGCACCATACGCCTAGAGCTACACCGGGCACTGCTTGTGGCCCGCTCTGCCCACGCAGAGCTGGACCGTACCTGTACGAGTTCCCGCTGTGCCCGAAAGGCCTGCTCCGCCTACGCGGAGCTGCACCGCAGAACGGCGTCTCCTTGAAGAGGTCGCCATAGACCGCTCCGCCCACGCGGAGCTGCGCCGACGGGGTACGTCGACGGCTGATGTCCGCCGGCTTCCGCTCTGCCCGCGCAGAGCTGCACCGTCGGGGGTGGCCGGCCAGATGACCCCGCCACGACCTGCTCCGCCTACGCGGAGCCCCCGCCATGTACTGAGTGATGATGAGGAGGAGTTCGGTGATGCGTCTCCATCCCCTGCTGTGGGGAAAGGACCGGGGCCTCAAGCGTCCGTACCCGGTCGGCTGCCACGCCGTGGACACGGCCGTGATGATGGAGGTGCTGTGGGAGCGGTACCTCACCGGCCGGCAGCGCGGGATGCTCGCCACCGGCTGGGGCCTGACCGAGTCGGAGACGCGACTGCTGCTGGTCTGGCTCGGGTTCCTCCACGACCTCGCGAAGATCAGCCCCGTCTTCCAGCGTCAGGCACCCCACGCGGACCTGCTGTCCGGCACCGACGGGTTTCCGACCAGCGGCGAGCCGACGCCGTACCACGACCACGGGGTGCACATGGCGCTCCCCGAGATGCTGCACCGCGTGTACGGGCTGCCGCTCGACGGCCGGCCTGCCCGGCTCGTCGCCGAGCAGCTGGGGCAGATCCTCGGCGGCCACCACGGCCGCTACGGTGAACCGCTCAGCCACCAGGACGGCTCCCTCACGTGTCCGATCGTCGCGGCCCCGGGGCTCGGCGCGGAACGCTGGGACGAGCAGCGCGAGGCGATGGTCCGCCTTGTGGGCGAGCTGTTCGGTGTGCCGGTGTGGCCGGCCCGCAGGGCGGCTGCGCCGATCGCCGCGGTGACCACCGGGCTCGTCTCGCTCGCGGACTGGCTGGCGTCCCAGATTTGGTGGCTGAAGGCCCGGCAGCGGCAGCACCGCAAGTCCCGCTGGACGGAAGGGGACTATGCGGCGCACCTTTCGATGGCGCGCCGGGCCGGGGCCCGGGTCCTGGCCCGTGCGCAGCTGATCCCGCCGTCGTGGAGGCAGGCCCGGACGTTCGGGGCGATGTTCCCGGACCTGGCCGGGGTCGAGCCGTACCCGTTGCAGGCCAGCATCGAGCAAGAGTTCCCGGCCCTGGTGGACGGGCCCGGGATGCTTCTGGTGACCGCCGCCCCGGGCGACGGGAAGACGGAGATCGCCCTGTTCGCCGAGCGGGTCCTCGGCCGGGCCGCGCAGACGAGCGGGCTGGCGATGCTCCTGCCGACGATGGCGACGACCGACGCCATGCACCGCCGCCTCGTACGGCACGCCGGACACAACTGCCGGGGCAAGACGCCCGTCGCCCGGCTCCACGCCCTGGCCTGGCTCGACGCCGAGTACACCCCGGAAGACCTGACCCCCAGCCTCGACCACCCCGCCCTGGTTGCCGACTGGCTCCGCGGCCCCCACCGCGGCCTTCTCACCGGCATCGCCGTCGGCACCTGGGACCAGGCCGTGCGTGCCGTGCTGCCCCACAAGTACATGACGATGCGCTGGCTCGGCCTGTCCGGGAAGACCGTGATCATCGACGAGGCCCACGCCTACGACGCCCACGGCCACCAGCTGACCGTCACGCTCCTGGAATGGCTCGGCCACCTCGGCGTTCCCGTCGTCGTCCTGTCCGCGACCCTGACCAGCACGATCGCGTCCAGCCTCCTCAACGCGTACCGGCGCGGCGCCGGACACGACGAACTCGACACCCTCACCCCCACCTACCCGGGCTGGACGTACACCGACCACGCGACCGGCACCACCACGACCCGTGGCCCGTTCCCCTCGCCGCGCGCCCATCGCCTCGACGTCCGCACCCATAGCTACACCCCCAGCCATCCCTCCGCCGGTTCCCCCGAGCGGACCCGCCACCTCCTGGACATCCTCCAGCCCCTCCACACCAACCCCGACACCCCCGGGGCCGCGCTGATTGTCTGCAACACCGTCGCCGACGCCCACGCCACCGAAACCGCGCTGAACGACGAGTACAAGGACACCGCCACCCTCGTACGGATCCTTCACGCTCGCATGCCCGTCCACCAACGCCACGGCGTCACCCGCCGCCTCGAACGCTGGACCGGCCCCACCCGCCCCGCCCGCCAGCACCACGACGGCACCTGGACCCCCGCAACCGGCAAACGCCCCGACCGGCCCCTGATCGTCATCACCACCCAAGTCGCCGAGCAATCCCTCGACGTCGACTTCGATCTCGTCATCAGCGACCTCGCCCCCCTCGCCCTCCTCGCCCAACGCGCCGGCCGCGGCCACCGCCACCGCCGGCCCCGCCCCCCGTACGCCACCCACCCCACTCTCCACGTCCTGACCCCCATCACCAGGAAGGGCGAGCCCACCGTCCCCCAGCACTGGGGCTCCGTCTACGACCCCAGCCTCCTACGCCGCACCCACGAGCACCTCGCCACCCTTACCGGCGCCGTCGCCATCCCCGAAGAACTCCAACACCACGTCGACGCCGTCTACAGCGACACCTACACCGCCCTCGACGACACCCGCCGCCAAGCCGACGAGAACGCCAAGCAAGCCCTCGCCGACCTCGTCGCCATCCGCCAGCACCGCACCAGCACCAACCTCCACCCGCTCACGAACTCCACCTACGGCAGCGAACTCCTCACCACCCGCCTCGGCGACCCCAGCATCCGTGTCCTCCCCGTCTGGACCGACACCAACGGCACTCACTGGCTCCACCCCACCCACCGCACGCCACGCACCCGCGTCCCACAACGGATCAAGCCCACCGACCGGCAGACAATCCGTCGACTCATGCGCCGCACCATCCCCATCAACCAGCGGTGGATCTCCACAGGCCAACCCGGCACCCTCACCCCCGACCCCGCCACCAGCATCCCGACGGGCTGGACCAAGACCCCAGCCCTCCGCGACACCGCTCTCTTGCCCCATCACCCCACCGCCAGCGCCTACACCAACAACAGCAGGACCACCTACCTCGACAGACGCACCGGACTCACCCGGGACTGACCAGCCATCAACCCGCCCCCGGCACAGTCAGCTCACCCGCGAGCCCACCCCAAGCAGTGCAAAGGATTTGCAAAGCCCTCAGGAAGTCCCAGATCGCGAAGGGTCCGCTCCGCCCGCGCGGAGCTGCACCGTCTCCACGTTCCTCCGGCGTCCTCTGCGGTCCGTCCGCTCCGCCCGCGCGGAGCTGCACCGCGGTTTGGGAGCGGACCAGGGACCTGGGCCAGGTCCGCTCCGCCCGCGCGGAGCTGCACCGGCAAGACCGCTGACCCCGACGGAACCGAGGAGGTCCGCTCCGCCCGCGCGGAGCTGCACCGCCAGGAGGGCCGAGTGATGGGCCTGTTCGGGCGTCCGCTCCGCCCGCGCGGAGCTGCACCGGCCGGGTTCACGCCCTGGAAGAGTCCAGGGCGCGGGCCCGGGCCGAGAAGGCTGGCCTCGCCCACCTCCCGCGCCAGGCCACGGCAGCCGCGCCCCAGCTCCTGGGCCGCACCGCCTGAACAGCACGGCCCAGGTTCCGCGCTGGCGGGTAGGCACGCGGCCAGCCGTACAAGCGCGTCAGGTGGTTGTCGGAGTTCGCGGGAAGGCCCGTGCCCGGCGCGGACCTCCCCGCGGGTATCTCAGTCCTCTTCGATACCGGCGTGGCCGAGTCGCGTCACCCTCACCCGGTCCCACTCGAGCAACCGCTCGACGCCGACCGATCCACTGCGTCGCACGCTGCCGGGATCCCTGTACGCCTCGTCCCGCCCGGCCTCGCCCGGGCGCCGACCGCCTGTCCGCCCTGCCCGCTCCTGCCAGCCCCATTAATGCGGGCCGGGGCCCGCGCTACCAGGATCCCCAGTACGTGAGGCCGCTCATCGGGACGACAGGCGTTCAGCTGCTGGACGTCGTGGACGAAGTGCTGCACAGCGGCCTCGCGACCCGTTCAGCAGTAGAGAGGCTCAGCGAGCTCCTCGACGACGCCGGGTCGGCTTACCGGGTCAACGAGGAGCAGGACGCGTTGGAGATACGGGTCGCCCCGGTCGTCCGTGACGCGGTACGCCAGACCCTCCATCAAAGCGGTGGAGTCCGCAGCCCACGCCGTCGTACAGCCGAACAACGCGAAGGCCACCCTCGGAACGATGCTGGGCGAGCTCAGGCAGGCGCGGCACAAATTCACCACCGCGATCCCCAGCCCTGCCGACGACTCGATCGCCCCGGTCGAGGTAATGATGCGGGCGCTCTGGGAGGGCCAGACCTCCCGCCACGGAGCCCAGAGCGGAACCATGCCGGAATCGCTTGAGGCCGCACGGGCCGGAGTCCACCTGTCCTCCGCCCTCGTCCAGTGGTTCGTATCCGGGGCGGTCGTCCGCAACCCCTAACAGGGATCCGGGCACACAATGCCTGGCCGGTCGACTGCTTTGTCTGGCACAGGCACCCCGTCGTGACGACCGAGCCGGTCTCGCGTTGTTCTGGGCATGGACGACGAGTTGCTGGATGTGCTCCTGGACGGGGTCACCGAGCCGCGCCTGAAGTTGATCAGTGAGGACGAAGCGAGGGCCTTGATGGTCCTCCTCGGAGTACTCGACGATGCCGAGCAGCCCGAGGAGGTACGTCATGCCGCCGGGGAGATGCGCTTTCGCATCGGGTCCCGCCTGGCCGTACCCGTGTAGGAGAGGTCTCCTTCGCCGTACCGAAAAGGACGGGATCGTAGGGCGGCGCCGAGGCAGCCCGCGGCGAGGCCCAGGAGCGCATCGTGGTCAGTCTGTGATCAGGGGGCCAGTGGCGTCGTCAATGACGGTGACCCTGGCCCTGCCCCGCTTCCGGCAGCGAGCTCTACTCGAAGGCGGATGGACCTTCGCTGGCGGCGCGGGCATCACGACCTATTTCATCGGCGCTCGCGGAGGCCGATCTCCTCGGGGGTGAGCGGGTCGTCGGGCCGGCGGATACGTACGGGCTTGGGCCGCAGCGGCAGGCCGTCGTGGGCCGCGGCTTCCTCGGCTTCCGCGAGGGCCCGGTACAGCGAGGCGACCGACGGGGACCTGCCCACGTTCTTCCCGGTCTTGATGGTCAGCTTCTTCGCGATCTCGGGGACGGGGACGCCCTTGTCCTTGAGCGCGACGGAGAAGGTGAGCATGTCGTCGTCGATGACCTTCGGGCGTCCGCCGTGGTTGCCCTTGGACGCGGCGATGACCTGGCCTTCGAGGGTCTTCTCCCGGATGTAGTTGCGCTCGATCTGCCCGGCGACGGCGAGGATGGCGAAGAACATGGCGCCCATGCCGTTGGGGTCGTAGATGCCGGTGAGGGGGCCGGTGAGGAGTTCGGGCCGCGAAGACGTGGAAGACGAGCCTGCCGCCGGACGTGGTGGAACTGGATTTTCCCGAGACTGGGTTCCGGGCCGCGTGGTGAGGAGCATGATGACCATATGCCTCTCACGAGCCACGCAGAGTTACCCGATCCTGAAGTCGCCCGCCAGGAGATCAGGGATGCATTTTCGGAGCTGGGCCCGGTCCTTGCGAAGCAGGCACGCGCCCATGCCGAGGCCGTACGCCGGTTCCTGGAGCGAAGAGAGCTCCGGGGTACCGAGGGGCGTGAGGAAGCGCTGCGCCTCCTCATGGACATCGCCGATCAGACCACCGGGTCCAGGTCGTCCTGGCAGCTGAGGGTGGGTCTCGCCCTCAGAGGGTCCTTTGACACTGTCACTGGCTCCGTCGGTATCTATGAAGCAATCAATCCGGTTGGTGGCGAGGTGTACACGCTGCGCCACTACATGGAGGGGGGACCGGCGTCCCGGCATCAGCAACAGGTATGGACCAACAAAATGAGGGCGCTCCTCGCCGACCTTCACCCACGGCTCATCACCCTGGCGAACAGCCTGGCGAGATCCTTTCCAGCGCCCCTGCTCCCGGTGCGGCATCCGCCCAAGTTCGCCCGCCTCCAGGAGGGCGCATTCGTGGAGGAAGTTACCGAGAAACTCGCCGCATGCATCGACGAGGGGCTCCGCCTTTACGCATCGGCTCGAAGGAGTGGCTGGCCAGGCCCACAACGAGAGAAGGGGCCCAATGGTCGATGGGATCTTGTGTTCGACGGGCGCTTCCCGACCGTACTGAGCTCCTTTCAGCAGTATGAGGTTTTTGGGGGCTACACCGATGCTATAGAGGGGTTCGAGAACATCGGCGCGCTGGAATTCCAAGAGGGCGGCTTGTGGGATCCGCAGGCATTCCCGGAGGATCGAGCGATCGCCGACAGGATCGTTCGACGGGTCTACTGCGGCTATGCCGCGATCGCGGTCAACTACCTTGCGGAGGTGCAGGAACTCATGCCCAGGTACTTGGGGCTGTCCGAGCAGGGGAAACGACGCGATGGGGTGACCATCTACGGCAATGTCGGCGCGCTCAACAGCGAAGTGAACAACAGCAACCTGTCCGTGGCCGACACGATCAACAGCATCGGCAGGACCATCGAGGCCGTCGCCGACCACGGGCACGCGGATATCGCAGCCGCCATCCGCGCCCTGACCGAGGCCGTCCAACAAGCCTCGGAGCTCGCCGAGGACCAGCGCGCCGCACTCCTCGACAGTGTCGCCGACGTTGCCGACGCGGCGGTCGCTCCGGACGAACCCCGCAGGCTCAACCGTGCCAGAAACGCCATGGCTGCGATCACCGCCGCCGCCGGGACGTCATCCCAACTCGCTCAGGCCGTCGACGCCTGGCACCAGATCGGCGGCCATCTCTTTTGAGTAACCGGCGGCGCCGCCCTGTGGCAGGAGTTCCTGGAGATCACCGATGTAGCCGCCCTGGAGGCCGATCCTTAGGCCGCCGCGGACGCGTACACGTTCACCGCGTTCCATACCGCGCAGCAGGCCATCGGCGAGTACCAGGACACCGCCCTGGCGCCCACGCCGGGGTCGGCCCGCGTCGAGGTCGGCGGCTAAGACGTGGCGGCGGGCTCCGCTTCATCGCCTGCGTCCCGCAGGGCGTCTTCCAGGTCGTCCAGGGTGGTCTCGGCGGGGGTGCCGATGGCCTGTAGGGCGAGGATGCTGGTTCCGCAGTAGGAGGTCAGGGCGAGCAGGAGGTCGAGGAAGCGGGCCTGGTCCTGCGCGAGGGTGCGCCCCATCACCTCCACGCCCTGGCCGTGGAGCATGCCCCGGATCGTCTCGGTCATGAGCTTGTGCACCTCGTCGTCGCCGGCCTGCTCCAGGCCGTCGAGGAACTCCTCAAGCGTCTTCTCTCCCCGTGAGGCGACCTCCGCGCTGAGGCCGAGCGCTGCTGATGGGGATCTTTGAAAACGGCTCTGACCGGAGTTCCGTGAATCTCATGGTCGGGTGAGGATGCGTGTGCGGAGGAGGGCGAAGGAGGCCCGCCCGTACATGGCTCTTTTGAGGGTTTTCACGCGGTTGACGTGGCCTTCGACGACGCCTGAGTTCCAGTGCAGGGTTAATCCGGCGGTGACGGCGTCGAGGTCGCCGCGGAGGAAGCCGGCGAAGCCGCTGACGGGCTTGGGTCCGTCCTGCTCGGCCTGGCGGATCCATTCGGTCAGCAGGAAGCCGCGCCGGTTGCGGAGAAGTTCGGCGAAGGCTCTGGCCAGGTCACAGGCTCGGGCGATGTCCGGGCAGGCGAGCCGGACGTCCAGCAGCCGGCGGGCGAGGTCGGGTGGGAGGGTGTCCTGCGGTCGCATGATCCAGCCGGTGATCTTGCGGGGGCTGGGGATGTCGGCTCGGACGGGTTCGGCGTTGCCGGCGCGGAGGGCGGCGAGGTGTTTGCGGACGACCTGGCGGCTTCCTTGGTAGCCGCGTTCGCGGATCTCCAGGAAGAGGCGGTTGCCGCTGACCTGGCCGAGGCTTTCGGTGAAGCGGGTGTTCAAGTACGGCTTGAAGGGTTCCAGCACTCCGGCGGGACGGCGCTCGTTGGCGGAGGCCAGGAGCTGGTCGAGGTCGGTGTCGCGGAACCGTCGGACGGTCTTGCGGTCGAGGTGGAGCCGACGGGCGATGGCGCTGATGGTCCAGCCCGCCGCGACGAGTTTGTGGACGTCGGCGTGGCGGTGGCGGGTCCGTTCGATGATCTGGGTCCTCGGCAGTTCGTGCAGCGGGAGCTGCATCAGCGGAGGCGCTTCGGATATGCGGGCGGTCTCCTCATCGGCGCGTTTACGCAGGCAGACGCGGTGCTGGTGGCAGGTCTTCTCCACTGCGGCAGCGAGGTTCTGCAGCAGGTGCCAACGGTCGGCTACTTCCACCGCACCCGGGGCGGCTTCCTTGATGGCCCGGGTGTAGGCCGTGGCCCGGTCCCGGCAGATGATCTCGGCGCCGGGGTGCTCTCGCAGCCAGGCGGCGAATGTCTCCGAGGTGCGGTCGGGCAGGACGTCCACCACGCGGCCAGCTTCGACGTCGACCAGGAGGGTTCCGTAGGTGCGGCCCTTGCGGAAGGCGAACTCGTCAACGCCCAAGACCCTCGGGGCTCGTTCCGGCACCGGAGGAGGGTCCAGGAGCTCCAGCAGACGCGTGCGTCCGCCGACGAGATGCATGCGGCGGCACAGCCGCTCGCCGGCCCGGCCGCCGAGCTCGACCGCTACCTGCCGCAGCCAGCCCTTCAGCCCGAGGCTGGAGCGGCGGTATCGCTCGCTCAGCCCACTGACCTGCTCGACGAACGTCCGTCGGCGGCACCTGGGCCGGTCGCAGAAGAATCGACGGACCCGCAGTCTGACCAGCAGCTCCTTCCCAGCCAGGGGCCGCTCGGCAAGGGTCCGTTCATAGGAGGAGTGGACCCTCCGCGCTCTGGCACGGCACCCCGGGCATCGGGGCGGCGGGCCGCATGCGGCCGCCACCACGACCAAGACCTCCGCGGTGAACTCCACCGCTTCCAGGCGAACATCGATGTCCGGGAACAGCACATCATCCAGCGAGCAGACCCCCATCAGCCAGACATGCCCAGCCGAAACGTTCCCGCACGCAGGCCCTGACCTGGGAAATCACGGAACTCCGGTCAGAGCCTGAAAACGGCCGCTGCCGCTCTTCGCCTCACTCTGTTGTTGGTTGAACAGTGTGAGGAGGGTGGGGATCGGCGAGCATGCGTGGGCCCCGCCGACCGTCAGGTCGGCGGGGCCCGGTGATCGTGAACCTCAGCTCGTGGTCAATTGATCAGATCGCACTTCGAACTCGACGCGTCCGTCGAGTGATTCGAGTCCCCAAGGCGCGACAGAGATCGTAAGTGTGTCTGTGGCGGTGTTCAGGATGTCGCAGAGGATGCCGACCTCGACGGGATAGGCGGAGTCGGGGGTCAGGTCCTCGCCGGTGAAGATGGGCCACTTGTCGACGAAGGCCCATTGCTGCTGGTGGGCGTCGGTGAAGCGGATTTCGACCAGGCCGGGCTGGGGTTCGTCATCGACCCATCGGACCGCTTTGCAACGAAGGAAAACCATGGGCAGAGCCTGCCATCACGGCCTGTGGTCGGCAGCTGGATTTCCGGACTGCCGACCCATCGGTCTGGCTGTCATGGAGCCCTGCGGAGTGGGACGGCATCGGGAAGGCCGGTCGGCATCGACGGTCGGGCGGCTTCCGGTGTCGCCAGGAGAGCGACGATGGTGACGGGCTGCTGGCAGTGCGGGCAGTTGCGGGTGGCGGTGGGTTCGAGCGGGTCCCTTTCGGGTCCCTGTCGCGAGGCTCGTGCCGCAGACTTGGCCGGTGGGAGATCAGCGAGGGGCGGGGTGGCAGCTGGAGCCGGCCGTGATGCTCCTCCGAGCCGACGGGCCCGGTCGTCATCCCTGGCTTGGTCCCGTTGGCGTTCGGCGTCCTTGCGGCAGGCGGGGGAACAGTAGATTTGGCGGACTGTCCTGAGCGAATCGAAGGTGCCGTCGCAGACGGGGCAGATGCGTGTCTCGCGGGCTTCCTTGCTGGTGCGGGAGGTGATGCGGCACTCCTCCGAGCAGTAGATCCGTCGGAGGGCGGCGGTCGATCCGGGCCCGAGGCCGCACCGCCTCGGCGGTCGGCTGCGCGTCCTGGTCGTCGACGGCGATGCCCAGGCGCCAGCGGGCACCACTGGTGGCGGCCGCCACGGCGGCGAGGGCCTGCGCCAGTTCCGGAACACGAGCGCGCCGCCGGGTAGCTGCCCGCCGCACGACTCAGCCCCGGTCGGACCCGTTGGGTCTAATGGGTCCGACCGGGTCTGATCTGCGCTTCCGTCAGGCGAGGCCAGCGGAGGCGTTGTCGTCCCAGCCATCGTCGCGCTGCATGTAGCCGAGCATCGAGCGGGAGTGGCGGGCCCAGCCGCCCTGGTCGGCGATGGCGATGCCGTCCTTGCCCTTGCGGCGGCCGACGGAGGCCAGGCCGATGCGCAGGGAGTGCCCGGTCCAGGCGATCGGCACCCCGGCCCGGGTGGAGATCCGCTTGATGGCGCGGGTGACGGAGTCGGGGACCATGCCGCCGGTGACGTGGCCCCACTGGTCGATACCGACGAACGCTGGCGTCGACGGGTCGACCCACCGAGGGCCGTGCTCGGCGACCAGACGGGTGCGGTACGCGGTGTACGCGCGCACCGGGCAGATCTCGACCTCGTCGGCGTAGCGGATCTTCGCGTTGCGCACCGAGTGCTTGGTCTTGCCGGTGAGCACGGCGACGACCAGGCCGCGCGGGTGCAGGGTGACGTCGCCGGTCAGCAGTCCGGCCGGGTCCTGGGAGCGGCTGGCGTAGTGGAAGCCGGTGAGGGTGAGCGCCTTGTCCCGGTCGCCCGCGAGGGTGTCGGGGCAGGCGCGGGCGATGGCCCGCAGGCCGTCGATGTCGCCGCCGACGGCCTGTCCGCGGCCGCGCCGCTCCCCGGCCTGCAGGAGCTTGACCGCCAGGCCCTCCAGCGCGGCGCGGGCCTCGGCCTGGTCGTCACCGGAGACCGTCACGCCGCGCTGGCGCAGCCCGACGACGGCGGCCGCCAGGTGGGTGCCGGCGGAGCTCGGGGCGTACCCCTTCCCGTTCTGCTGGCCTTCGCGCAGCATCCAGGTCACGAACGCGACCAGGGCGCCGCGCGAACCCTCCGATTCGGGCAGGCGGCTCACGGCGCAGAACCGCTTCCACACCCGCCAGCTCTTGGTGTAGGTATCGAGGGTGTTGTCCGGGGTGATTTCGGCGGCCACCGCGTCGGCCAGGTCCTCGGCCTCGGCCAGGCGGCGGGCAGCATCGACGCCGTGGCGTTCGGCCCACCGCTCGATGAGCGCCAGTCGTTCGGCCGGGGCTGGGGTCGGGAGTTCGATCTCGGTGGTCACCCGACCTCCCCGTTGAACCCGTAGTCCTCGGGGTCCTCGTAGTGCGGCTCGTCCTCGGGCTCCCACGAGTCTTCGCATGAACTGCACCATGGCGAGGCGCCCACGCCCGAGATGTCGATCTGTCGCCCGCAGCCCTCACAGGGTGCGACCTTCTGGATGATGCGTGAGCAGGCGAAGCAGAAGTAGACGGGCTCCGCTTCGCTGCGTACCCGAACGTCGGTACCGAGCGCCTGCTGGTCGCACTGGGGGCAGACGTTGGCATCCGACGGCCTGTCGTGCATGTCCCATGACCCGGGGACCCAGCGGTCGAGCAGGACATCGAGGGCGAAGACGCCGGAGCAGAATCGGCAGGTGGAAAAGACTCCCTCGTCGGCCGGCAGGGTTGGAGGATCCTCATCCAGGACCAGTGTCACCTTCTCGCAGGCGGGGCACTCGACGGTGACATTCTCAACGCGCTCGTCGCGCAGCTCGCCGCCGATCCGGTTCATCCGCTTCTCCACGTAGGAGTTGATGTTGCCCAGCCCCTCGCGGAGAGTCCCGAGACTGCGCTTCGTCTCGTGTTGCTCCTCGGGTCCGAGGTAGGGCATCAGCTGGGTATCGGCGAAGCGGATGAGGAAGTCGAGCACCTCGCCGGCACGCGCCTCGACCGCAAGGGCGTTCTGGGTGAGGCCGAAGTGCTGGAGTTTGTTGCGGTCTTCGGTCAGCTTCTTGAGGGCCTTCACCTCCTTGTCGGAGATGGGGACGCCGACGATGTTCCGAAGCCGGGTGACCGCCTGGTCGGGCGTGACGCTCTTGAGCGTGGCTTCGTCCAGCTCCTTGCGGGTGGCGTCGCCGGGGTTGGTGAAGACGAGGGTCCAGTGTTCGGCGAGCAGGCGGGCCTTGAACAGGAGCTCGACCGCGGCCTGAAGGTGGAGGACGGCGTACTTCACCTCCCGGGGCGTCACCTCGGACTCGGTCTCGTCCAGGTGCTCGACGACGCTGGCCAGGTAGTCGAGCCCGTTGCGGACCGGTGGGAAGTCGAGCTGCGGCGGGGCCGAGGTCCGCGGCCGGGCCGCCGTCCGTTCCATCCGCAGGTCCTGGACGCCCCAGACCGCCGTCGCGGCCACGCGCAACAGCTCGGCATCGTTCATCAGTGCGGTTCCCCCTCCAATTCAACCGACGTCCGTTTCACCCTTGTTGTCGCGTCGGATAAGGGGAGGTTATCCGACGCGACCCCGTCCGCCGCTACCGTTTCGCCATGACCACGACGCCCCGCCCGCGCTTCTCCGTCCGCACCGGCCTCGCTGCGGCGAACCACGACGGACCGTTCGAGGGAGTGCCCGAGCACCTTCTTGAATCGCTGCAGTTCTGGGTGCGCGACGAACTGACCTATACCGGCTCTCCGGATGTGGGCGCGGCACAGACCGTCTGCCTACGACTGCGTATCCGCCCGACCCCCGTCCACAGCAACTTCCGGGTGGTGCCGCCCAACTACATCGCTCCGCTGGCGGCCTCGACCGATACCCAACTGCTGGACGTTGTCGACGCACTCCTGGCCGTTCGAGTCGAGACCGAGGACGTCAACCCCGCGTCCATGGCCATACTCAGTCGCATGCTGGACGACGCCGGTTCCGCCTACCGGGTCACGGAGGCATTCGACGGGCTGGAGGAGCGGGTCACCCCGGCGGTGCGCGACGCCGTCCGGCACACCATCGCCGATGCAGCGGCTGCCCCTGGCGCAGGTTCTGCCGCCGACCACCTCGCAGCTGCATGGCAGGCGGCCTACGGGCGCAGCCCGGATCCAGTACGTGCGTACAGCGAGTCCATCAAGGCGGTGGAGTCCGCGGCGCACGCCGTCATCCAGCCGAACAACGCGAAGGCCACCCTCGGCACGATGCTGGGGGAGTTCAAGCAGGCGCGGCACAAGTTCACCACCGCGCTCCCCAGCCCGGCCGGCGACCCGGTCGCCCCGGTGGAGGCGATGATGCGCGCGCTGTGGGAGGGGCAGACCTCGCGGCACGGAGCCCAGAACGGCACCGTGCCCGAGCCCCTGGAAGCGGCCCGGGCCGGGGTACACCTGGCCGCCGCCCTGGTGCAGTGGTTCGTCTCGGGAGCAGTGATCCGCACACCCTGATCGCCTGACGGTGTTCCGTGAGACCACCATGTGCCGAGGAGGCCGTCCTTGAAGCGCCACCTACGGCCCCGGACTGTTTCAGGAGGGTGCTTCAGGTATCCCGGCATTTGCAACGCCTCATGAAACATGGGTGCCGCAGGTGGGCTGCCAGGCGGAGAGGTGTTCCAGGAGCGACCACGAAGGACGGAAGCTGACCGCGACCCAGGTGGCCGCCCGACAGCCCTGAAGAGCGACGCCCGGCGGCTGCAGCCGCCGGGCGTGGTGGGGCAGCAGCGTGCCGGTTTCAGCAGGAGCAGCCCCACTGCGGGGTGGGTGCGGTCTGGGGGGGGTCGGGAGGCCATGCCGGTGGGTGCGGCGGGCGGATGCACGGTGGTGCCGGCCTTGATGGTCTCGATCACCTTGATGTCGCGGATCTCCTCCGGGTCGACCGTCAGCGGGTTCGCGCTGAGGATGACCAGGTCCGCGACCTTGCCAACCTCGATACTGCCCTTGCGGTCCTGCTCGCCGTACTGGTGGGCGGCGTTGATGGTGATCGCGCGAACCGCCTCCAGGGCGGAGACCCGCTGGTCGGGGCCAAGGACGTGGCCGCTGCGGGTGCGGCGGGTCACCTGGCTGGACAGCACGGCGATCGCGTTCGGCAGCGCCACCGGCGCATCGTGGTGCGAGGTGTAGCGCAAGCCCCTGTCGATTGCCCACCGGGCAGGGGAGATGCTCTCCGCCCGCTGCTCGCCGAGGACGGTCTCGCGGTACCAGTCGCCCCAGTAGTAGGTGTGCATCGAGAAGAAGGACGGCAGGACTCCCAGCCGAGCAAACGCGTCGACCTGCTCCTCGCGGGCGGTCTGCGCGTGGATCGCCACGGTCGGCCGCCGGCCCGGCCCCGCGGCCTCGACCCCCTTGAGGAACTGGTCGATCGCCGCGTCGCCGTTGACGTGCGCCAGAACCTGCCAGCCCCGCTCGACCGCCGTACCGATCTGCTTGGCCACCACCGCGTCATCCGGCACCGCCGGGTACCCGCAGTAGTCCTCGGGCTTTCCGGGCGGCGGCGTCAGATACGGCTCGGTGAGCCACGCGGTGCGCCCCTGCGGCGAGCCGTCCAGGACCAGCTTCACGCCGGCCGCGCGGACACCGTCCACGTACTCGTCGCTCACCCCGATCGGGTCGTCGAGCGGGGACGAGGTCGCCTCGTCGGCCTTCACGTACGCGACCACGTCGACCGGGAGCGGCACGGCGGCGGCCGTGTCCCGCAGCGCCTTGAGGTTGGCGAGGGTGGTGCCGCCCTCCTGCACGGTGGTGAAGCCGAAGCTCGCCGCCGTGGCCGCGCCCGTCGCGAACAGCATCAGCAGCACCCGCTGCGGCAGCCCCACGAACGCCAGGTCCGAGGCCGGGGTGAACGCCTTCTCCTCCAGCACGCCGTCGGGTTCGCCGTACGAGGGCGGGACGGCGAGTTCCCGCCGCCGAATCACCCCTCCCTCAGGGTCGGGTGTGGCGGCCGAGTAGCGAAGCCGCTTCAGGCCGAGGCTGTTGACGGCGCCGAGGTGGAAGGACTGGTGGATGGCGAGCACCGGGCGGTCCGTGGACACCTCGTCGAGGTCGTCGCGGGTGGGGTGCCGGCCCTCGGCGAGCATCGCGTCGTCGTACCCGAAGCCGATGATCCAATCGGAGTCCGCACCCACCGGGCCCGCAGCCCAGGAGCGCAGCTTGTCCTTCAGAGAGGCCAGATCGGTGACGTCGCCGTCCGGGTCGGCAAGCAGGTTGGCGATAACGGCCTGCAAGCCGATGCCTCCGAGGTGTCCGTGCGCGTCGATGAACCCGGGCAGCAGGGCGCTCCCCCCGAGGTCCCGCACGACGGTTCGCGGGCCACGCCAGCCTTCCAGCACCTCCCGCTCGGGGCCGACGAAGGCGATGGTGCCGTCCTTGACGGCCACCGCTTCGCCCCGTTCGTCGCCATGCTCAGCGAGCCTGACGATGTCGCCGCCATGGAGGATGAGGTCGGCCTGCTCGGCCATGCTGCTCCCCGTTCGGTAGAAAGATGGTGAAACCGGCCCAGAGCCTAGAAGCAACGTGGGCAAACCATGCCGAGAACGGTCAGACTTCACCGGAACGGGGCAGCGCGGGTCCGAGAGACGGCCAGCGGAGGCTGCCCCGAATCTGGCCGCTCCCGCTACCCTGCGGGTCACCTCGATGCGTAGAGATGGACGGGCGCGGCTACAGGTGGGCCACGTGCTCGCGGACGGGGTCGGCGAGCTCGGCGTAGAAGTCGACGCGGTCCTGGGCCTGGAGGACCTGAGCGCAGACGGTGAGCAGGCCGGTGCGGGCCTCGGGCCGGTCCAGGACGGGGGCCAACTGGGCCCGGATGCGGGCGGCCGTCTCGGGGGTCAGCAGGGCGTAGACGTACAGGGTGGCCGCGTCGTATCCGTACGGGGCGCGGCCCCATCCTTCCCAGTCCAGGATGTGCGGGCCGCGGGTGATGTTGCCGTAGTGGAGGTCGCCGTGGGCGGTGCTCCAGGTGACTTCGTCGACCTGGTGGCCGGTGAACTGGGGGATGACGCGGCGCAGGTACTCCTCGCGTACGGCCTCGCGGTCCGCCGGAGGTGGCACGTCGGCGAGGGCGTCCAGGGCCGCCGTCATCTCCTTCCACCAGGTCTCGGGCAGGCCCGGGTCCGCGTCGAGGACGGGGCGCGGGGAGACCGTCGGGTCGGGGGCGAGGGCGTACAGCTCGGCCCGGTAGGCGTAGCCGTCGGTGGTCCAGTCCTGGATGCGGAACAGGTCGGGGCGCGGCACCGAGGCGGGGAGGGCGCGGGAGGTGGATGGGCCGTTCCACAGCGTGCCGCCCTCGGTGCCAGCCTCGGCGCAGACCACGCGCAGCCAGTGCGGGCCAGCGGCCGCCGAGAGGGTGCGGCCCCGGTACCCCCACACCCGGCGGCCGGTGGCGCGCAGGCCGAACTGGTCGGCAGCGTGCTGCTGGGCGGCCAGCATCCGGTCGACGGTGGCGGGGGCGGGGGCGTCGAACATGGCGGTCCTACCTGTGGGAGACGGCGGCCGCGTCCTTGGATACCAGCTCGGTGGCGAGCGCCGCGACCTGTTGAGGCCGGAGCGCTCGGCCAGATCACCGGAGGTGAGGCGGGCGCCGGAGGCAGTGGGCGGCCACAGCCATCTTTGCAAGGACGGGGACGGGCGAAGGCCTGGTCAAGGGGGCGTCTCCTGGAGGGGATGCTGTCCTCAGAGCGGGACCGGTGGGAGGTGGGCGACCGTACGCGAAGCCTGATCCCGCGCGCGGAAGCCGAAGCTGACGAGAATGACGCTCTCTCCGGCGCCGAGGGGCGTCCGGCCGTGCGGCGTGAGCGCTCCATCGAACACGACGCAGTCTCCTGGTGCGAGATCGCATTCGCGGTAGCCGTCGGCGTCGATGAAGACGGTGCAGCTCACAGCGGGGGCCGCGGCGAGGCGTTCGTGCTTGAGGCACAGGATCAGGTTGGCCTCCCCGAAGCCGAATTCGTCAACGTGGAAGTCGAGGAACTGCCCCTCCTCCAGGTAGGCGATGTAGACGCCGTTGTGAGGGTGCTCGACCTCCAGTCCGGTGGACCGCTCTACGACGGCGGCGAGATCGACTTGTCCCGCGAATCGGTTCGCCGCCTCGCCGACGGCCGCGTTCCACTTGCCGTTGTGCAGGTAGCCGTCAGCGGCCAGGGACTTCTCGGCCTCCTCCGCCATGCCGGCGAGCAGTTCGGCGGGGAACGACTGGTCACGCAGGTGGCGGGGTGGTACCCGCTCGTGCGCGGTGAGGTCGCGTACGGCGTCCCGGAGAGCGGGAAACCCTTCCTCCCACCCGGCCGACGTCCGGGCCGTGGTGCGGGACTGGAGCCAGGAAGTCCATTGCCTGCTCCACCGTGGCGGTCCTTTCCCGCCGTCCGCTGATGCGGGTGTGCCAGCGCTCGCGCGGCTCATCAGCAGTTCCACGCGGTCGACCGCGGCCTGGGTGGATTCGATCAGCCCGGCATCGCCCTTGGCGGTCCGCAGTCGCAGGGCTTCCTGTAGGTGGGCGCGGGCCGGGACGAGGCTGCCCTGCTCCATGAGGTGCTTGCCGAGGTGCTGGAGGGCGAAGTCGACAAGTTCCGGGTGCCGGCCTCGGGCGCCGTCCAAGGCACTGCGGTAGAGCACGTCAGCGTTCTCCGCCTCACCGGCGTAGCGGTACGCGTCGGCGAGGTTGAGTTCGGTGGCGATGACGGCCTGGGTGTTGCCGCTGGAGGTGGCCAGGTCGAGCGCTCGGCGCAGGTACACGCGTGCGTCGGGGTAATCACCCAGGCTTAGCAGGCCGATGCCGGTCCACCGGGCCAGGACGCGTGCCCGTGCGGCATCCGTGCCTTCGGGAAGCGCCTGGAGTTCTTCGCGGAGGTTCTGCACGGCGGTGGTCAACTGGTCGTGGTCGGTGGGGACCATGCGCAAGTCCTCACCGTGTGTGATGAGGTGCTGGAGCACTCGTCTCTCCCTCGTTCGGTTCCCGGTCTGGTCGCTGAGGCTAGAGCTGGTCGGTCTGGTTGCGCAGGTCGGCCAGCAGTTCCCTGCCGTGCACGGTGAAGTGCTCCCCCAGGAGTTCGAGCCGGCCCATGAGGTAGCGGACGGCCGGCATGCCCTCGTCGTAGGCAGCCTGGAAGTGCGCGCGCTCGCCCGCGGTCAGGTCGTCGCGGTCGAGTTCGGTCCGGCGGAACCGCAGGAGCTGGTTGTAGACGCACGTCGCGTGGAAGGCGCGGTCCACCTCCCAGAACTGGTTGCGGGCCACCCCCTGCGCAGCACGCCACGCGATCTCGATCTTGGGGGAGGTCTTGGAGGAGTACCCGTCGGCGAAGACCTGGTGCTGGAGGACGTGGAAGCTGACCGACTGGTGGACCGCCTCGTGCAGGAGGTTCTCCGCGAGGAAGAGGTGTGACGGCTCCGGGCTGACGGTGTTCGGCGGGATGTGGTGCCGCGCCTTCTCGGAGAACACGATGACGTACGGGAGCGCGGGGTCGCTGGAGCTGGTCAGGGACGGGGCGCGGACGCCGGGCTTGAGCCCCACCCACAGCAGCCCCCGGACAAACTCCGCGATGCGGGCGAAGCCCTCGGGGTGGGCTGTGGCCAGCCGCTCCAGCGCCTGGGTCAGCGCCACGCGACGCCCGTCCGTGTGCGGGGCGATCTCGTAGTCCGCCAGGCTGATCTCGCGGGCGATCTGTTCGGGCAGCTCGGCGTCGAACCAGGTGAAACGGGTTCCGGCCACGTCCACGCTGTCGCTGCTCAGGGTGCGGGCGTGCTCGGCGTACGGGATGCCGGACTTCACGAGGCGCTCCATCAGGGCGAACGGGAGAGCCTGCTCGGCGTCGTCCTCGCGCAGACGGGTCAGTGCCGGGTCGTTCCGGCTGAGGTCGAAGAAGGAGCCGGGCTCTACTCGGGTGGTGATGGTGGCGTGCACGGTGGGCCTCCTTGGCTGGAATATGGGTCTTCCGGATGAGAAGGCGGGCCAGCCCGGACACTCGTCCCGAGCCGACCCGCCATGCCGTCAACTAATCGGCGTCAGTGCAGCGCCAGGTCAGACCGCGGGCGTCTCCGATTCGAAGACGCCGTCGGGGACGGAGTGGTCCAGGCGGCGGGTCAGGGACTCGACGGCGGGCGTCTCCGGCTCGAAGACGCCGTCCGGAACCGAGTGGTCCAGTCGCCGCGTCAGGTTGTTGACCTGGGTGGTGTCGGACATGGTGGTGCTCCTCTCGATGGTGTGCGAGTGGTGCAGGGGGGGTGCATCCCGTCCCGGGCGGTGCTGCAGGTAGTGCGGGGCGGGAAGCTGTGTGGCCGCTCTAACGCTCCTCTGCGGGGCGGGCGACCTCCGGGGCGACGATCCATTCCCTGCCGCCGCCCTCGGGCCTGAGGAACACGGCGTTCTTGATGAAGCGGCGGGTGGCCGGGTCCTCGAAGTCGGCGATGGCCTGGACGACGGCTTCGCGGTCGCGGCCGGGGTCGTAGACGCGGGCGCCCTCGAACAGCCATGCGGGGAGTGCCTGGTGGGAGGCGGGGCGGGGGGCGTCGATCATGTCTCGTCCCCGGGCTGGCTCCCGCTGCTGCGCATGAATTTCTCCCAGCCGCCGGCGACCCGAAGGAGTAGGTCACGGCTCGGCAATCCGGGCAGCGGATCGGGGATCGCGGTCTTGCGTCCGCTGACGCCGGGGGTACGGCGCGGGAGGGGCTCGGTCATGGAGCGCTCCTCGCTCTGGAGGGGGAGCAGCCGGTCCCGAAGGGGGGACGACGGGGACCGGCTACCTGCTGGCTCTCCAGGGTGATCGCGTCGTCGCAGGGAGTGAAGAGCGCGGGCGTAGCACTACCGGGATCCGTGCAGGGATGGAGTGCGACGGGGCGTAGCAGTTACGCGAGGGTGGCCCCGATGATCTTTGCGATCTTCCGGGAGCGGGAGGTGGTGGCGTAGCCAGCGCGCTGGGCGATGACGCCGGGGAGGGTCTGGTGGCGCACCCATTCCGGGTGCTCCTTGCACACCGTCAGCAAGGTGTCCAGGCAGGTGTCGTACTGCTGGGTGTCGCACTGGGCGAGGGCGATGTCGAGCTGGAGGCGGTTCTGTGCGGCCTGGTGCAGTGAGGACCAGTCGTGCACCTGCGTGGCGAGGTTCAGGGCCTTTGCGGCCTTGCCGGTGGACACGGCGATACCGACGGCCTGGGCGGTGACGGCGGCGGGGCCGAACGCGGTGCCGTTGACCATGACGTCACGCCCCAGCCGGGTGGCTACGGCGAAGCCCTGGGACAGCAGATCCTCGGCGGCGACGGTATCTCCCTGACGGGCTGCGACGACGGCCGCGAAGGTGACGTGCCACCCGTAGGTTGCAAGGAGTACGGGATCGCGGTCGCTGTAGGCCGGTTCGATGCTGGTGTAGGAGATGTCCGCGGTGCGCTCGGCGTCATCGAGTCGGGCATCTCGCAGGTAGACCCACGAGCGCCCCGAAGCCACGGAGGCTTCCCGCACCGGATCGCCTCCCTGCCGGGCCTGGTCGGCGGCGTGGCCGATGGCGGCGTACGCGAGATCGCGGACTCCGAACTGGTTGGCGACGTAGGCGGCCAGGCGGTAGGCGTCGGCGAGAGCTCCGCGTGCGGTCATGCGGCGGTCTTCGGCGGCGTCCGCGAGGGCCGTTGCCGCTTCCCTGACGCAGGATGCGGCGAACTGCCCGGCCACCCCGATACGCCCGGCCCGGTAGGCGTCCCATCCCGCCGCGAGATCACCCGTGAAGTCGACGGGTTCCCTGTCGGTGCCGATCCCCGCCGCGGTGTCGTGGACCGTGCGCGACAGCTCGCGCAGGGTGGTCCGGTCGTCCGCGAGCATCGCCCTGCGGGGGGCCTGCTGGCCGACGATCACGGAGATGTCGGCGCCCAGGGCGTGGGCGAGCCGCAGGAGGGTGGGCAGGGAGATCTGCCCCCGGTCCTGCTCGGCCTTTCGGACCGTGGCGATGGACAGGCCCGCGTTCTCGGCGAGTTCTTCCTGAGTGACGGCTCCGCGCAGCAGCTTGATTCGCTGACCGGTGGTGTGCTCGTTCCACTTCATGGCGTCCCCTTCGTCTATCTGGGACGGTACCGCTCGCTCGGGAGCCATCGGAATCTCCAGCGGGTACGCCCGGATCCGTGGCTGCCCGGCGCAGCCTCGGAGCCGGTCCCGGGGCCCAACCGCTTCCCCGGACATCGCCGTTCAGCAGTGGTTGGCCCTGTTGGGTCCAACAGGGCCAACGGACGGGCTGGAGGAGCGGGTCGCCCCGGCCGTACGCGACGCCGTACGCCAGACCCTCGCCGATGCAGTGGCCAGTAGCCGCGAAGGTGCGGAGCGTTCGCAGGAGAGGGGTTACGGGAGGAACGCTCCCAGAACCCGCCGAACGCCGCCGCGAACGCCGTCACCACGTCCGGGTCCGGCACCGATCCCAGCAGCGGGGCAATGACTTCCTCGGCGGAAGCAGGATCATGCCCGGCAAGGATCAGGTGCGGCACCAGCGACACCGCATCGCACCAGCCGGCCGCCTGACTCAGGTACGACCAGTCGACGACGACAGCCTCGCCACCCCTCATCACCATGTTGTCCGGGCGCAGATCGCCATGCGTCAGGGTGGACCCCCGCGCCGCGTCCAGCCACCCCTTCTCGATCGCCGACAACCGGCCCAGGTTCCTTCGTGCCCACGAGTCCAGGTCAGCGGGCGCATCCTCAGCGAGCTGCGCCCAGCCGGACGGGGCACCGGTCGGCTCGCTGGTGGACATCACCTTGCGGCACCGCCGGCTGCGCGTGCACCTGGACCAGGTGGTGGAGCCGGTGTGGGACGACGACGGCATCGAGCCGGTGCTGGGGATGTCGGTGCCGGTCGACCGGGACACCCTGATCCGCCGCTGGTACGTGCACCGGATCCGCCTTCACAGCGAAGGCACCGCCCGCCGGGTACAGATCGGCACCGAGGCGTTCGCACGGCCCGTCGAGTGGTTCGCGCTGGACACGTGCACGCTGAACGAGCGCGGCCTGTCGACACCGGCGGTAGAGAAGATCATCCACTCCCGTAGCAGTCGGCCCGCCCCGGCTTGGACTGCTGGCAGGGCGCGCAAAGCCCCGGACGCCGAGTCTCGGGTGCAGGTTCTGCTGCGCCAGCTCGCCGACGCCCGCAAGGTGGGGGCCGTCGTCGTGGTGTCCCGGCTGTGCGGTCAGATCGCCGACGTCACCGGCGCCACGGAGGAGACGCAGGCACAGCTGGCGGCCGCCGTCGCGGACGCCAGGCACTGGCAGGGGTTGGTCCGGCGGGGAGACGGTGGCCAGGAGGGATGGCAGCCGTCGCTGGCTGGGGGAGCTGCCATCCGTGGCCCGCTCGGCAGTGGGGTCAGTGGATCAGTGCGCGGAGATCTGCGAGGGTGTATTCGCCCTGGTGGTCGATGGTTTTGTCGCGGGCCCACGCGGCGAGGGCCGCGTTCGGCTTGGGCCGGTGTAGGGGCGGCACGGCAGTGGCGCCGTCGGATTCGACGAGTTGCTCGATCATCTGGCAGAGGGTGTAGGGGCCTCCGCCGGCGTAGCCGATGCCGTAGCCGGAGTTGTCGGTACGGGGAAGGAATTGGAGGGTGCCATCGTCGTCCCGCAACCAGAACTGGTGCCGGTCGATGATGATGCTGACGGCCTTGGAGGCGGGCGGGAGCCCGCGGCCGGTGATTGAGCGGTAGGTCCAGGTCTCGATGTTCCCACTGACCGTACGGTAGTGCTCGCGCACCACGGGGAGGCCGGTCAGCGGATCGGTCAGGGCCTTTTTGCAGAGGCATCCACTGCCGATGACGGCGGAGGGGCTGTTCTTGTCGTCGTAGACACAGGGGTGGAACAGGTCGCCGATCTTGTCTTCGGTGACGAGCAGGACATGGAGTGCGGTGACCTTGGCATCGTTGAGCCTGCTGATCCACTCGTTCGTGAGGGGGGAGTCGTCCTTCCTCGCGGAGACGTGACCGTTGCGCATGAACATGGCAATGCCGTTCTCGGGCTCGACGTAGACCTCCAAACGCAGCCAGCCCTTCCGCGGGTCGTAGACGTCGCCGTCGTTGTCCGTCATGCAGTCCCCTCCGAATGCCGGTCGTTCGGGTCTAGGGTGCCCGGACACGGCGGGGCTTGCCCGGTCCTTACCGGAATCGATCCTGCCTTGGTCAGGGGCTGTCCGGGCTGGGCTGTTCTGCGAAGGATCCTTCGCAGAAGGCATCGTCCCGGGCCCACGCGCGGTAGGCCACGCCGGTCCAGTGGTTGAGGTCTGCGGCGAGGTGGCTGTCGGCCAGTTCATTCAGGTAAGCCTGGACGCCCGCCGGGCCGATGGCGTCGAGCTGTCGGGTGAGGTGGTGCCGCATGCCTCGGAGGGTTCCGTTGGCGCGGGTGCTGTAGCGCTTGCCGAGTTCGAGGAATTCGAAGTGGTGCTGGACGCGGGCTGTGAGCACGCTGTCCCAGGTGGGGGGCGCGGCGACGAAGTACTTCAACAGGCCATAGCTGCCAGGAGTGATTGCCGCATCCAGCCAGGTCTCGTGGTCGACGTGGTCGTAGTACGGGTGCAGGAGCACCTTGTCGGCATCTTCCGGGGTGCCGTCGCTCTTGGTGTGGTTGCAGATTCCGCAGACTGGTACGAGGTTCTGCGGCGCGACACACAGGGCGGGGTGGACTGCCTTGGGCATCACGTGGTCGAGCTGGGTGGCCTCGCTGTGCTTGCACAGCGGGCAGAGGCCGTCCTCAGGCGCGTCCATCAACGCGTCGTAGATCTCGCGGCCTGGAGTGCCGACGCGCACCATGCCGTTCTCGTAGACGATCGTCGTGATCGTCTTGTTCTCTATGCCGTCGCCGAGCCCGAGCGCTGTCGGTTCGAGGTGGTGAAGGGTGGATGCCCGGGCGGCGGTCACGAACGCGTCTGCCGCCGTCTGTGCTGTGCCGACGGCCTTCCGCAGCTTCTCGCCGAAGCCCTTGGTGCCCTTGGGGCCCCGAGACTTGAGGGTGCACCGCTCCCAGCTGTCACGGGCGCTGAGCTCAGGCGGATCCAGGTGCCACATCAGAGGCTCTCGTCTTCCCTGTCCGCCAGCAGGATACGGACGAGACCCTTAGCCTCGTCGCCGAGCTGTCCGCCGAAGTGGTTGAGCACCTGGTCGTAGGTGTTGTGTTCCTCGACTGCCTTCTCGATCTCGGCATAGAAGCCGGACTTCATCACTTCAAGGCCGAAGATCTCGTGGGTGAGCACCCCGACGTTCTCTCCGTAGGTCTCGATCCTGGGGCGCCGTGCGCGGAGCCGGCCAGCGCGGCTGATCTTGTAGACGCAGGACTTGGGGACTTCTTGGAGCACGACGGGAGAGTGCGTTGCGGTGATGGCGACACCGTTGCGCTCCGTCAGCAGGTCGGACAGTGCACGGACGAAGGAGGAAAGCAGTGGGGGGTGGAGGTGGGATTCGGGTTCGTCGAGTAGTACGAGTGTTTGTTCGGCGACCAAGTCCACGAGCCGGGTGAGGGTGAGCAGAACGAGGGCGTGTCCGGAGCTGAGGCTGGTGAAGATCTCGTGCCAGCCCCGCCCCGTGCTCGACAGCACGTCGGAGCGGCTTTCGTTGATGAGGAAACTCGTGGGCGGGTCGTCGGTGCTGGTGTAGGCGAGGGGCGCGGTGGTTTCGCTGAGGACGGCGGCGTCGAACTGGGCGTCGCTGGCCAGGGTCGTCAGGGCTTCGACCCAGCGGTCGTAGTGCCCGGAGGTCAGAATTGAGTGGAGGCTGTCGATGAATTCGTCGGCCAGCTCCCCCCTGTCCTTGAGGCGGGCGGGCATGGCGTCGTTGATGTCGATGGTGAGCGTCTGTCTGGTCAGGCCGATGTGTTTGTACCTGGTCGGGGTATGGGAGGGGGAGATCCCGGTGAAGGGGTCGAACGCGCTGAAGGTGACCAGGAGGACGTTGGTGAATCCTGTCTCTTCGAGGTAGGTGAGGTGTCCGGCGGTCTCGGGCTGGTCGAGGGGGCGCACGGCGGCTATCGCCAGGGACCGCAGGAGCGTGGTCTTTCCCACCCCGTTGCGTCCGATGAGCACGTGAATGTTGCTGGACGGTACCGACTTGGGCCTGACCTCGAATTCCAGCGCGAGGGGTGGTGGGGCATCGGGGGCGTGCGGGGGGTGGAAGCGGAAGTTGTAGCTCGTCAGCCGCTGCCCGCCGGCGAGGATGCGGCTGAACTGCTGGGTGACCGTTTCCGGGGTGACACTTCGCAGGAGGGAGGTCTTGACGACGTCGGCATCCTGCGCGCTCTCGAACGCGTGCAAGTCGGAGGCGAGGTCGTTCAGGCCGGTCAGGATCTCGCGGCACAGCTCCGGTCCGAGATCCTCGATCTTCTCGTAGTACAGGTCGTCCTGGCCGAGGGAGACCCAGTCGCCGATCCCGCGCGGCAAGCCGCCCTCGTGGACGCCCGCGGGTAGCGGGCTGGGGCCGGGTTCCTGGTCGAGGAGGGCGATTTTCACGCGCCCGATCTCGATGGGGAGGCTGCCGTCGCCGAGGCGGATCCAGAGGTCGTAGCTGGTCCGGTAGTTGTGGTCGTCCCAGTCGTTCGGGACGAGGACGGCGGCCCGCGGGCCAGCGGGGGAGGGGAAGGTTCGGCCGGGTTGGACGATGAACCGCACAGGGCTTCTCCAGGCTGGTGAGAGCACTCGAACCCTGAACCCTATCCGGGCTTCAAGTTACTTGTAACAGAACACCCCACCACCCACTCACCGGCACGCCCCGGCCCCGCCCCGCGCCGTGCCCGTAGGCACAGGACCTTGGTACACCCGCGGGCAGGAGAGGGGTGGCTACTGTCTGTTACAAGTAACTTCCTTCTTCGTCTTATGCCTGTCCGCCTGCTGTCTCGTGAGGGATCGGCTCACGTTCCACGAGGTGTGCGGGGGCTTGGTACTCGAAGGAGTCGTGGAAGCTCGGGTCGAGCGGAGGCCTCGACGGTGACGGCACCCGGTGCAGGCGGCCTGTCTCTTCGCGGTTCCAGTGCCGGCCGTCTGCGTCGGCGAAGCCGATCGCGACGATCGTCGACCCCTCTGGTGCCCCGGACGGCGTGCGCACCGTGAGGACCTCATTCGGGCCGAGCCGACGAACAGAACACCTCGCCCAGGAGTACGTGATCCGCATCTTCCACAGACCGTGAAGGTACGCCGGGTCCTCCTCCGGGCCACGCTTGAGGAGGAGGATCAGTTCGAAGATGGGCAAGTCGGAATCGTTCTCGTCCTGGCGTCGGCCGCTGGGGGAAGGGCCCCGCAGCTGACGGCTGGCGCCCTTGAGGTCGGCGCGGGTCTCGGCCGAGTGCAGCACCGCCTCGGCGAGACGGCGCCCGGCTCGACGTCGTGTTCGTCCTCGCTCTCGGCGAGGCAGCCGAGCAGCCGGAGCGCGTCGACGCTCTGCCGGCCGGAGGCGGCGATGCGGGCGAGGTACGGGGCGGCGTCGGCGCTGGCCGCGTACACGGTGCCCTGGTGCACGATCGAGCTGTACAGCTCCTCCAGTGCCTCCTCGGCGTCCTGCCCGCCCTCGGCGAAGACGCGCAGCAAGTCCGGCAGGTCTTCGGCGGGACCGTAGCCGTGGTTGACGACGGCCCAGGGGTGCGCGTCGAGCCCGGCGAGGGCGGTGGGAAGCTCCATGGCCGTGATCTTCGCAGGGCCCTCCGACATCGCTGAGACCGAGCGGATCCGTCCATCGCGGAGGGGTGGATCAGCAGGCTGCTGCGGTGTGCGAGCCGAGCCGCCGTGCCTGCCCGAGTCCGGCCCGCCCCGCGGGCCCTCGCAACCATCGGAGTACCAGGGGCCGACGACGTCCGACTCAGCCGCCCTTCAGCGGCGGTGACACGTCCGACTACCTCCGGGAGGCCGTAATGAAGGCGGCGATGACCCCGGCGATGGTAAGGATGACGGTGACGCCGCCGACCGCGACCGTGAGCGGCACCGCGAGGCCGGGGTGCGCGACGGTCAGGTAGAGGAGGCCGGCGCCGATGATGAGGACGACGAGGACGAAGAGCAGGACCAGGAGCGGCAGGACGGCGATCCCCGCGGGTGTGGGCGGAGCCGGCTGCTGCTGTGGGGCGGGGGAGGGGTCCGGCTGCTGAGTCGAGGACGTCTGAGACATGAGGGTCCCTTGGATCTGGGCATGCGTGATCGCACGAACTGGTGGGGAAGGCGAGCTGACGCCCTGTTGGCGCCGGGGCGGAGCGGGCCCGGGAGGCCGTCTGCGCGACGGGTTCGGGGCGGGCTCCATGTTGTGCCACCGCGGCTTCGCTGTTCACGGCGTCTCACCGGTGCGGGTGGCAAATTCCGTTCAGGTCTTCTGTGGGGACCTCTGCCGGTGCTAGGCGCGCTGGGCTGAGGCGCTGGTGCACCCGGCTACTCGGTGGAGCCGGGTGCACCAGCGCTTTCAGCGACCCTTTTCAGGAAGGGGGTCAGTGGGTGGCGAGGTCGCGGGGGAGGCCGCGGAAGAAGGACTGCCGCTCCTGGTCCCACGGGACGCGGACCGCGAAGTGCTCGGCGAGCACGGTCTCGGTGTGCACGGGCTTGGGCACGTGGTCGTTGGTGAAGCCGAGCATCTGGGCGAAGGCCCGCCACACCCTGGCGTCCGGAGTCCGCCCGACTGCGGCGTGGTGGGCGGCCAGGAGATGGGCGGCGAGCGCGTCGCCCGCGCCGGCCGCGAACCGCCACCAGTACAGCGCGGCGCCGAGCTGGCCGAGCGTGTAGAGCAGGCACGCGTACGTCCGCGCACCGGCCTGGTCGTAGTCCTTGTCGAAGCTGTGCAGCCGGTCGACGTCCTTGGAGGCCAGGACCACCTCGCAGAGCCTGCGGACGTAGTCGATGACCGCGGACGGGCTGACGCTGGGGTCGGGCGGCGCAATCGGTGTCGGCCGCCGCCGCAGCGGCCGCCGCACCCGCGGCCGGACCGAGCCCTGCGTCCTGGTCCGCGCGTCCGGAACCTGAGCGGGAGCCATCACCTGCGTCCTCACCGCCACAGCCGCCGCCGGCACCTCCTGCTCGGCCGGCGCGTCGTAGAGCTGGCCCGCGACCCGTACCCGCGGCGGACGCTGTGCCTCCTCTGCAATGTGATCGGACAGCCGGCGAAGGAACCCGGCGGTGTCCTGGTCGTCATATTCCTCATGGAGAGCCCGGGCCTGCGCCTTGAGCATCTCTTCCAGCATCATCAATCCCCTTTCCCCGCGTCAGGGATGTTCATGAGTTCCTTCAGCTTCGCCAAGCCGAGGGACACGTTCGCCTTCGCCGCACCCGGCGTGATGTCCAGACACAGCGCGACGTCTTCGTAGGAGAGGTCGGCGAGGTGACGCAGCCGCACGCTGTTGGCCTGCATCGGCGCGCTCTTCTCCAGCGTCTCCAAGACCTCATCGAGCTTCACGAACGCGCTCAGGCCCGTGAAGTCGGTGGCGACGGGGGCGTGCTGGCGAGCGGCTTCGTCGCGCCCGGCCATCCGGGCCCGGCGCCGGTAGAAGTCGACGAGGTGGTCGTGCAGGATCCGGTACGCCATCGCCCGCGGGTTCTCGTGGGCCATGATCCGCTCCCACTTCCGATACATCTTGTAGGCCGCCTCCATGACCGCGTCCTCCGCGTCCTGGCGGTTGCGCAGCCGGGATCCGGCAAGCCTGAGGAAGCCGTTCCTGTACTGGGCGAAGAAGCCTTCGAAGGCAGCGGGAAACTCGGGTGCCGGGTCGGGCTTGGTCAGCTCGTACTCCCACGACGAATCGTTCACCGCTCCCCCTCCTGGTCGTTCGGCGGCCCGGCGGCCGGCTTCTGGATTCCCAGGCGCTGCTGGGAGATGACGTGCCGCAGCTCGGTGCGCGCGGTCGTGCGTTCTGCCTTGGCCTGCGAGGCGGTGCGGGTTATCGGACGCGGCTGGGCGTCCGGTCCCGCGGCGGTCATCCGGTAGGCGCCGTGCTTCGGCGTGTACCGGGACATCTCGTGCCCCACTGACCCTCCTTACCTGTTCCGGTGAGACCCCGGGCCGCGCCATCGCAGCCCAGAGGAGAACGCTGTGTGCTCTCACATGTACTCACCGACACGAACGGGCGCTCGGGTTAACCGACGGACACGCGTTCTTGGCGGAACATTCGCGTCCGCTTGTGCCATGGGGGCCGACCAGCGTTAACCGCAGTTCACGTGACCCGGATCACAGAGTGCGCCCGTTTGAGAGCCAGGGCGCATGACCGGCGCACACAGGGCGCACTAACCTACCCCCGACCGTTTCCTCGCGTCCGAGACGAGAGCGTCCACGAGCTGATCGTGCGTCACGCCGGAGCGGTCGGAACCTGAGCCGGGAGTCCTTCCACCCCAAGACCGCCGGAACCACGGGCTACGCGAAGGTGATGGAGCAGAAGCTGCGCGACATCGGATACGGTGCCATCTGATGGCCATTCAGCCCGGGGGCAGTGCCCCGAGGACGGGGCGGTACCTGTTCCTGGGGTGCGTCCTCCCCGTCCTGGTCTTTCTCGGCCTCGTCGGCGTGTTCCTCTGGCAGGTCGCCGAGCACGCCGGTCCGCAGTTCGGCAGCCCGAAGCCGGAACCCGGGCGGGAGTCGCTCACTCCGGCCGAACGTAAGGCCGCCGAGCCCCGCAGGGCAGCCATGGAAGCGCTGGCCAAGGAGCTCCAGGGAGAGTCCAGTCTGACCGAGGAACGACTCCTCGACCGTACGAGGGCAGCACTCGCGCCGCCCTTGTCGGCGCGGATCGACGTCCGGGCCGCGAGCGGGGACCGTCCCACCGGGATAGGCCTGGGCGAAGGCCGCATCTGCATCACCGCCACGATCCGCCCGGGAGACGTGGACGTCAGGGCCGAAGGACGCAACCCCGACGGTTCCTGCCTCCCGCAGGGCGGGTGATCGTCCGCCGGGCAGGGCAGAACGACAGAGCCTCCTGGCAGCCATGCCAGGAGGCTCTGTCGTCTCTGCCGCTCCGGCCCACGAGGGCGCGACTCAGGCCTCCGTGACCCCGCCGACGAACGCGGCCCAGGACCGGCCATCACGGCCGACTCGCAGCCACCGTCCACCTTCGAGTGGACCGGGCCGGCCCGGACGGCGAGAATCGCCGACCTCAACCGCTGTTGCGCCCGTGTCCGCGGCGAACAGGTCGTCGCCGCTCTCCTGCAGCCGCTTCAACAGCTTGCCGAGGTCGTGCCTGTCCCTGACTCCCGGCCCGACGAACGCCTTGAGTGACAGCTCGGCCAGCTGGCGGGCGAGGAAGAAGGCCAGCTGCGGGATCCCGGCGTCGATCAGCGCGATGGCGCCCTCGTAGAACTCGCCGGTCGGTGTCAACGAGTGTGTTGGCGTCAGAGGCGATCCTCGGCCCAGGCGTGGTGTGCCGTTTCTTCGGTGAATCAGCACGCCCGTCTGGGTGTCGGGACCGTGGGTTCCCTCCCAGCCGAACCCGACGAGCGGCTACAACCCGGGGCGTGATCAAAAACCTGCTGCGCCGCGGCCTGCCCGCGCTTGCCCTCACGGCCCTGCCCTTGCTCGCCACCGCCGCGCCGGCCACCGCCGCCGACGGCCCGGCCACAGCCGTCACCCTGCCGTCCGCGGTCGAGACGGCGTCCCTGTTCGAAGGCATCGACCGCATCCCGGCCGCCCCCGAATCCCGCGACGGTTACGTCCGCACCGCCTTCAAGCACTGGAACGCGGGCGCGATCGCGAACGACGGCTGCAACACCCGCGCCGAGGTCATCCTCGAAGAGGCCGTCGAACGGCCTGAGGTCGCCCCCGGCTGCAAGCTCACCGGCGGCCGCTGGTTCTCCCCCTACGACAACACCTGGGTCACCGCCGCCTCCGGCCTCGACGTCGACCACCTCGTCCCCCTCGCCGAGAGCTGGGACTCCGGAGCCTCAGCCTGGACCGCGAAGCGCCGCGAGGCCTACGCCAACGACCTGGCCAGCCCGACCTCGCTGATCGCGGTCACCGCGAAGTCCAACCGCGCCAAGGCCGACAAGGACCCGGCCGAATGGCTGCCCCCGACCGCCACCTACCACTGCGCGTACGTCACGGGCTGGGTCGAGACCAAGCTGCGCTGGTCCCTGACTGCCGACGACCGCGAGCGCGACGCACTCCTGGGCCTCGCCGAGGACTGCCCCGGCGCGACCGTCTCCTACGAGACCGTCCCCTTGGACACCACCCAGTAGACGCCCTCCCTTCTACAGGGGCAGCGCCAGACGGGACCCGATGCGAAAGCGCATCTCCCCGGCCGCATGACGAACATCCTCGGGCTGCTCCACGTCGTCGAGCAGCCCGAGCAGGACCATCAGTGCCCTCGCCTCATCCTCGCTGATCAATTTCAGGCGCGGCTCGGTCACCCCATCAAGGAGCACGTCCAGCAGATCGTCATCCATGCCCGGAACAACGCCAGAGGGAACCAGTCGTCACGATATGGCGCATCCGCGCTGGCTGTGCTCACGCCCTGGCCCTCGGCGCCACGGCTGCATTCGTCAGAAAGCCTCCGCCCCGACAACCGGGGCTGCGCCCAAGACACTGGTGAATAGCGGGGACATGGCCTACCACCACTGCACCCGCATTCCCCGACGACCTTCTCCAGTTGCAGGAGCGCCTCCACCGTGCCCACGCCGAGCATCGCGCCTACCTGGCCGGACTGCCCTGGAGCGTGGAACCGATGGCCGGCTGGGCGCGCGGTGAGCGCTTCTCCCACCGCGGAGACGTCCCCGACAGCCCCGGCTGGAGCGACGAACAGAAAGAGACCGTCGACCGGATGCGGGCCGGGCTCTGGGAGCTGTCGACCACCGTCGTCGATCACCCCCACTGGGCGACCGTTCCGCGTGAAAGCCTGGTGGACGCCCGGATGCAGCTCAAGAAGCAGACCCGCCCGGTGGAACCCGATGACGCAACCGAGGCGGCGTAGCCCGTCATGCCCGAACCCCTCCTGCCCCTGCCACCGGCCCTGGACCAGCTCCTGGTGATACGCCGCTGGCTGGACCTCACCCTCGCCCGGGTCGACGAGAGGATCAGTGTCGTTCGGGCAGCCGACGAAGAGCGGGCACGCCGTCGGCCGTCGGCGGAGCCGCCCCGCTGGTGGATCGAGTACGACATCGGAGTCTCCCGCAGGCCCGACCGCGTCCACACCGGTGCCTGCAAGGTCACCAGCCGCGGGCGGGCGGCCACCCGGCAGTCGGTCCTGGAAGTCCTGCGGACCGTGCCGTCAGCCATCGCCTGCCCCCTATGCCGCCCTGACAGCGAACTCGGCCTCCTCGACCGCTGATCCAGAGCAGTGGTCGCCCCGGCCGCCGGGGCAGCGTCCTCGCCCGGTTCGACATCATCCTCGCCGCGGCCGCGCCCGAGCTCGCCGGGCGCGTGCAGGCCGTGGCGTTCGACGCGGACACCGGCCGCCTGGACGTCGTCCCTGACGCTCCGGTCGTCGGCACGAAACTGCGCTGGAGCGCGCCGAAGCTGATCGCGGCGGCCAACGAGACGGTGACCCAGGCGAACGTCCGCGCCCTGCACGTCCTGACGCCCTCGCGCGTGCAGGCCGGCCCGGGCCCGCGGCAGGCTGCACCCGTCGTACCGGTGCAGCGGCCTGCTCCGCCAGAGGGCTACCGGCTCGCCATCGAAGCGCACCGTGCCGCCGCGGGGCTGTCCGGAGCGGACCCAGGTATCGCCAGGGCCACCAAGGTCCTGATCGACCGTGCGCCGGGCCCGGGAAGTCGGCGGCCCCTGCTATGCAACCGGGTTCTCAAGGAGGATGCCTCGCGGAGGCCCTTGTTCGTATGCGATCATGCAACGTCTAGTAAATCGCTGCGAGGGAATATGTGGTTCGAAAAGCCGTTGTCTCAGAGTCGACAAAGCTGGTCACTGAATCCGCTGATATCCGTGGGACCGCTGCGATTCGGTATGCATGCCCGTGAAGTTACTTCGATCCTAGGCTCAGATGCCGGGCTCCTTTCGAACGGGTCTGCTATTTTCGCAGACTTTCAAGATCAGGGGATTACTGCGTATTATTCTGAGCGCAATGATCTCAGGCTGGTTGCCGTGGCAGTGGATCCGCTCTCTGGCCCGCAGGTTAGTTTTGGTGATGAGGGCCTCACGGGGCGGCTGCCGTCTGAGCTCGATCCATGGATCGATCGCATGGCAGATCTCGGGCACGAGCTTCTTTTTACTTCGAATGGCCAGCCGAGTCTTCGCGATCTAGGTATTCTTTTGCTACTTCGCCCGAACGGGGATCGATCTATTAGCCTGCCGGTTTTCCTTGGCGGGCAATGGCTCGATTCGGATTGGGAAGACCTCCCTATCATGCAGTAAGCAGTCTCGCCAAGATGAGAGCGCCTATAGGGCCTGCTAGCTGAATAGAAGCGCCGCTCTGCACGTGCAGAGCGGCGCTTGGGTTATTTAATGACTACCTGTCGCAATCCTTGCCAGTTGCCAGCCCTGCCAACTCAACAGTCTCGGGCATGCCTGGGTAGTGGACGATCAGCGTCTGCCCCTTGCACAGGATGGCTGGCACAGCCTGGCGACATCCCTGCTTTCCTCCAACTTTCGGGCAGACGTAGTTGGTGTTGATCACGACATCCATCTTGTCTGGAGCCTTGCCTTTCCGCATGAAAAGCGCGAGCTTCGTCTCTACATGTTCGGCCGCCCAAACTCCACCCTTTTCGAGATCGAAATCCGGCGACTTTCTGAGAATCTCATTTATTTCATCAGAGAGGGAGCTCTTGCCGCTCCAGATAGGTTCCTTCCAAAACCTCTTACCTTCGGAGAAGGCGTATCCTACGGTTTTTTGTGTCTTCGGCAGGTCCCACCATGCTTCGAGAACCCACATCGAGCAGGGAACGCCGTCTGTATTGTGAACGAGGACGTCGGTGGTGCCGGTGTTGACGTAGTAGGTGTGGGTGCTGTCGATGGTGAGGTCGTAGGCGGGCTGAAGCCCCTTCCAGTGGCTGGTTTGGCCAACCTGGACTGTGATGCCGACCGGGGTGCGAAGTGAGTCGTTGCTCCGGAGATCGACGGCGTCGACCCACCGCTTACGATTCTCCGCCCAGTACGGGTGGTGGTCCGTGGACGTGAGGCTGGAGCCGTCAGTCAGGGTGACATTGGTGAAGTCCCGGTCGTCGGGGGTGGTGATGGTCTGGGTGACCTGCCGGGCTGCAGTGGTGCCATTGGTGGGGTCGGTTGCGGTGACAAGGTCGCCGACCTGGACTTGCTCGATATTCCGGCGGGTGCCGTCGGCCATCAGCACCTTCGTCCCCGCGGGGAAGCTATGCGGTGGCTTTACCTTGGGACAATCGATGGTCCGGCGGAGCGCGCGCATGAGCCGGATGTCGTCGATGGCGTCGGCGGCCTTGCTAGCGAGCTTGAGTTTGCCGATGGGCAGGACACCGGCGGCAGCCATCGTGCATCCGGCGAGCGTCGGTGCTTTGATGCAGGCCTTGACGTCGTTCAGGCCGGTGAGTTCCCACACGATTGCGCGCAGGGTGGGGTCGATTTCCGGCATGCGGATCTCGGAGTTTTCCGGGTCCCTCACGCAGGCCATGATCGGGGCCATGGTTTCGCGAGTGGGGTGCGGGACGCAGATCCGCTTCGGCTTTGCATCCTGTCGCCGCTTGCGGTCTTCTTCGGCCTGGCGGCGTGCTTCGGCTTCTTCCCGTTCCCGAACCAGCATCACCGCGGTCCAGGCCTGCTTGGCCTCGTCCTCAGCTGCGTCCTTACTCTTGCCCGCGGCGGTGGCGGAGGCACGCGCCTCGTCCGCCGACCTGTTCGCTTCGTGGGCGGACTGGCGGGCGTAGCTGGCGGAGAACTCGGCCTGGGAGGCGGAATTTTCTGCTGCTGAGGCGTCGGCTTCGGCTCGGCTGGCGGCGCCGCGCGCTGTGGCGGCGGAGTTCGCGGCTGCGGTGGCGCTTGCGGCGGCCTTGTCAGCCGAGGCTTTCGCCGAGGCGGCGTATCCGGCTGCTTGGTCGGCGGACTGCTGTGCTCGGACTGCTGCGTCGTTGGCGTCAGCGGCGGCTTGCTTGGCCTTGAAGGCTGCTTCGGCTGCCTTCCAGCTGTTCTCTCGTGCCTTGGCGGCTACCGCGTCGCCTTCGGCGAGGAGGCTTTCAATCTGGTTCTTGTGGTGGTCGGCGAGGTCGTCCTTGCGCTGGGCCATGTACTGGCCGGTGGCGACGAACTCGTGGAGCTGGTTGGCCGGGCCGGCCAGGGCGATCTTGGCTGCGGCCTTGAGCTCGTCTCCGCCCGTGGTGGTGAGGCGGGCGGTGATGACCTTCTCGTCATCGAGGCGCGCGGTGTACTGGGTGATCTGGAGGAAGGTCGCGAAGGCCTTGCCGGTGCCGTCGGCGAGGGCGGCCTTGGCCGCATCCTTGACACCGGGGCCGCCGGTGGTGGCCAGCCGGGCGACGTCGACCTTCATGTCGTCGGCGCCAGCGGTGTACTGGCCGGTGGTGTAAAACCCCTGGATCTGCTCGAATGCGCCTTTGAGCGCCTCCGCGGCCGTGTTACGGACGGAGGCGTAGGGGCTCTGGGTGCTCAGGCCCACGACGCGCTGGCGCACGTCGTGCTGATCGGCTTCCTTCCAGCGGATGCGCAGGTAGTCCAGGACGTCCTGGTCGGTGCCGGCGAGCGCGCGGGCTGCGGCTTCCTGGTGCCAGGGGCCCAGGAGTTTCATCGCCCGCAGCGCCAGCTCGCGCCCCTTCTTGGCGGTGGAGGCGACGTCGGCGTCGGGCCGCCCCGCTTCCTGGGCCGCGAGATTGGCGGTGTCCTGCAGTTCCAGGGTGGCGGCCTGGGAGGCTGCGGAGGCGGAGATTGCCTGGTCACTGGCGGCCTTGGCCGAGCGTGCCCGCTCGATGGCAGCCTCGGTGCGGGTGGTCAGGTCGGCGGCTTCGGTCTCGTTGGCGAGGTCGAAGATCTCCCGGGCCTTCTTCATGGCGGCCGTGGCGGTCTCCGCCGCGGTCTTGGCGGCGTCGGCGTTCTTCTTGGCCTTGTCGGCGTACGTGGCGGCGTTGCCGGCCTGGCGGGCGGCTTCCTCGGCGAAGTCCGCAGCGTTTTCGGCGTGTGTGGCTGCTGAGTTCGCTGCGTCCCTCGCGCTGTACGCCGCGTTGGCCGAGCGGTTCGCCAGCGAGGTTGAGCGGTCGGCGGCGGCACGGGCTGCGGTGGCGTGGCGACGTGCCTCGGCCGCAGCCTGCCGGGCCTCGTCTGAGTGGACGCCTGCCTCGTCGGCGTATCCATTCGCCTCTTCAGCGGCGGCCGCGGCGGCATCAGCGTTTGCCGCCGCGCTCTTGGCGGCGTTGGACGCCACACCAGCGGCTGCAGAGGCCCGGCCTGCGGAGTCCGCTGCGGCGGCGGACTGCCTTGCGAACTGTGCGGCGGCCCGCGCGGTCGCTGCTGAAGCCCGGGCGTTCTCTGCCTGACCGGCGTCTCCGGCTGCGGCGATCGCTGCGTTGTAGGCCCTGTTCGCCGCGTCGGCGGCAGCGGCGGCGGCCGAGGCGGTCTGGGCGGCGGCGAGCGCTGCGCGGCGGGCGGCGCGGTTGGCGGCGTTGGCCGAACCGATCGCCTCTTGCGATGCGGACGCTGCAGCCCGGGCGGCGTCGGCGGCCTGCTTTGCCTTGACGGCGGCGCGCTGCGAGTCGGTCTTGGCTGCCTGGGTCTCCCTGGCTGCGTTCTGGGCGGCGGTCTTGGACAGCTCTGCTGCCGTGACGGCCTTGGCGGAGGCTTCCTCAGCCAGCTTGGTGGCGTCCTCGGCCTGCTTGCCGGCCTGCTTGGCTTGTTCGGTCAGCTCCTCGATCGAGGCGTGGACCTGGTCGCGGCTGCGGGCGGTGAACTGCCCGACCTCAAGAAATTCGACAATGTCCTCGGGCGTGCCCTTCAGCGCGGCCTTGGCCGCTGCCTTGACGTTCGGGCCGCCGGTGTTTGTCATCCGGGCCACATCTACCCGGTTGTCGTCCTGCTGGGCCGCGTACTGGCCGGAGTTCAAGAACTCCTCGCGGTCGGCGAAACTGCCCTGCAACGCAGCCTTGCCGGCCTCGCGGACGCCGGGACCGCCATAGGTGACAATCCGCGCGATGTCGACCTTGCGGTCGTCGTCCAGCGGATCCTCGTACCCGTACAGCAGGAACGTCTGGAGGTCGGCGGGTGAGCCGAGCATGGCGTTCTTGGCCGCCTGCCGTACCCCGGGACCGCCGGCCATGGCCATCCGGGCGGCATCGACCCGGTTGTCGTCGTGCTCGATGGACCTGGCTTCGTCCAGGAACTTCTTGATTGCCTCCGGCCCGCCCAGCAGGGCCTGCTCGGCGGCCTCCTTGATGCCCGGTCCGCCGGTCTCCCAGAAGGTGACGATCTGCTTCCGTACCTCCTGCGGCGACGGGGGCGGGGCTTCTGCGGCCGCTGCCGCGGGCGTACCCAGTAGTCCCGATAGCAGGCCGGCCGCAAGAAGTCCCCTCAGACCGCGGCTACGCGCGGAAAACCTTCTCAATTCTCCCGAACCAGGTGGCCGGGAGGATATTCGCCGCCTCATGCGGCTCCCCCTCTGTAAAAATGAACTCCGATAGCCTCGAACGGTATGGAATTAGCCCAAGAAAAGGGATTGCGCAGGGACTTGGCTATGACTCGGGCTGGCAATAGCAGCCTGCCGCGCCGTTCGAGGAGGGCTTGGTCCGGAAGATCGTACAGCTGCGGTAACCCTCCCCTGGACTCTGGCGTGTCGACACCGCAACGTCGTGACCTGCACTTTCAGCCACTTAGATCCAGCCATGAGCGGGCGTCTCGCTGGATGGAGCCGATGCTGCCCGGGAGGGAAACCTGACTGCATGTCAGCAAGGGCGACGGTTGTACTCGAGCCTAAGGTTTTTTTGAGACGTTGATCATCGCCCATTTAAAAGGAAGTCGATCTTGACTATGGTTTACTTGCAGGGCGAATTTAATGGGGTCTCGAGTGTCCCTTCTCCTGCTTTCCTGGAAGGCCTGTGATGGCTATATCCCGCGCGCGCAGATATCTGATGGCGAATGTCCCGTCAGCGCTCGCACTGACCGCCCTGTCCCTCGCTGGCGCACCCACGGCCAGCGCTGACCCCGTTCTGCCGGGGGTAGAAGCGATGTCGTATGCGGTGGAGGACTACGCCTACCCCGGCGCGGCAGCCATCCAGGCGGAGAAGGGCGTCACTCTCAAACGCGGTGACGGCAACCTGATGCTGCAGGCGTGTGACGGTACTCAGGACATGACGGTCAACACCCGGGGTCTGAAGGACTACTGCTTCGACGTCAAGGCGAAGCCCGCCTACCTCTCCCTTGAGCTGCCGTCCGCGTACGGGATCTGGACCGGGGCCTTCCCGGTCAAGACGACCATCGAGGCCAACGGCACCAGGACCGTCATCGACGCCCCCGCCAACGACTTCACCGGCTACGGCGAGGCGACCTCGGACCGGGTCAAGTCCACTCTGATCGAGCTCCGCGTCACGGGCGAGAACACCAACCCGCCCGCGCCCACCGGGGATGCCACCCTCGCCTTCGCCGGCAAGATCACCGTCGGTGAGGGCAAGCGGTCCTGCACCGCAACCCTGATTGACCCGCGCTGGGTCCTCACCGCGAAGCACTGCCTCGCGGACAACCCGGCGGACACCAGCACCGTGACGGCGGGCGCGCCGAAGGAGAAGACGACCGTCACCGTCGGCCGCACCGACCTGACCACATCCGGCGGCCACACCACGGACATCGTCGCGCTCGTTCCCCACCCGGACCGCGATCTCGTCCTGGCCCGCCTGGACAAGCCCGCCGCCGCTGTCACCCCGGTCGCGCTGGCCACCTCGCCTCCGGCAGCCGCTCAGGATCTCACCGTTGCGGGCTTCGGCCGTACGAAGACGGACTGGGTGCCCTCCAAGCTCCACTCCGCGACTTTCACGACGGGCAGCTCCGACGCGACCGGCATTCTCGTCACGCCCAAGTCCCCGGCTGACGCGACCGTCTGCCAGGGCGACGCAGGCGGCCCGGCCGTCGGTCTGCAGGACGGCAAACTGGTCCTCCTCGGCATCACGGCCCGGTCCGGCCAGGCCGGCTGCCTTGACGCGGCCAACACCACCGCCGGCGCCTATACCGTGCGTGTCGATGACCTGGGACAGTGGATCAAGGGCAACGTCACCGAGCCGGGCCCCGACACCAGCAACCTGACCGACCATCGTGTCCTGGCGGACTTCAACGGGGACGGGAAGGCCGACCTGGCCGCCGTCGACAAGAACGGCACCCTCCAGGTCTACCGCGGCCGCGCCGAGGGCACCTTCGAGCCGACCCCGACGGCTGTCGGGACCCCGGGGGTGTGGAAGACGGTCCAGCGGATCTTCGCCGGTGACTTCAACGGCGACGGCAAGCGCGACATCGCCGCCGTCTGGGAGAGCGACCGCATCCTCCTGCACGCCGGCAAGGGCGACGGCACCTTCGCCACCACGGTCACCCTGAGCCCCCAGAACGCCACCTGGGCCCAGCTCAAGCACCTCACCCGCTACAAGGTCGACCCCTCCAGCCCCAAGGACGGCGTCCTCGCGACCCGCCCCAACGGCGATCTGTACGCGTACAAGGTCGGTACGAACGGTCAGCTCGACTTCAACGGCGGCAAGAAGATCTGGCCCGACACCTCCTTCAACAGCGTCATCATCCTCGGCACCGGCGACTTCAACGGCGACGGCCGTGACGACGTCGTGGGCGTCTGGGAGAACGGCGCGCTGGTCCGCTGGACCGGCAACGCCTCCGGGACCCTGGACGCCGGCGGTCTGGCCGCGGCCGGCACCTGGACCGAGCTGAAGATCGTCACCGGTGACGTCGACGGCGACGGCAAGATCGACATCGTCAGCTGGAAGGGCAACAAGATGTCCTTCCACCGCGGCCGGGGCAACGGCACCTTCGAGGGCGTCCAGCCCTGACCACCGACCCTCCGCCGCACGTGACCGGGACGCTTCCCGGCAGTGCGGCACTGGGGTGTGCGAACAGGACCACCGTCCTGTTCACACAGCCCTCACCCACCCAATTCCGGCCACTCCTGCTGACAACGACGGCGGAATCCGGTCATGCGACCTCCTGGGTGGGAGCCGCTACCGCGCCTCCCACCCAGGGTTCTTCAACACGATCAAGGACTGAAGTGATCTCCACCCTGATGCGGCGCGCCCGGGGCACGCTCGCAGTGACCATCGCCGCCGGCGCCCTGCTTGCGGCCACGTCTCCCGCCCAGGCCGCACCCGTCCCGACGCTCACCGCGGCCGGCGCCATAGTGATCGACGGCACCAACGGGTCCACGCTCGCCGCCAAGGACGCCGACACCAAGCGCCCGATGGCGAGCACCACGAAGATCATGACCGCCCTGGTGGTCACCTCCCTGCCGAACCTCAACCTCGACCAGAAGGTCACGGTCAAGCAGGAGTACCTGGACTACGTCTACGTCCAGGGAGCGAGCTCGGCCCAGCTCAAAGCCGGGGCGACCCCGACGGTGCGTCAGCTGCTGTACGGGATGATGCTGCCGTCGGGCTGCGACGCCGCGTACGCCCTCGCGGACACCTTCGGCACGGGTACGACCATGGCAGCCCGTACGGCGGACTTCATCGCGAAGATGAACGCCAAGGCCAAGGAACTCGGCATGGCGAACACCGTCTTCGACTCCTTCGACGGCATCTCGCCGACCGGCAACAACCTCTCCAGCCCGCGCGACCTGGCCACGCTCACCCGTCAGGCGATGGCCGACCCGCTGTTCCAGACGCTGGTGAAGACCACCACGTACAGCACCGGCGGCACCGCCGCGGTCGCCGCCTGGAGCAACACCAACCTGCTGATCCAGCCTCGGCCGACCGGCTACGGGGTCCCGGGCGCGCTCGGCGTCAAGACCGGCACGACCACGGCCGCCGGCAAGTGCCTCGTCTTCTCCGTCACCCGCAACGGCAAAACCATCATCGGTGTCCTGCTGAATGACGAGGAGCGCTACATGGACTCCATGGCCCTCACCGACTGGGCCCTCGGCCCGGCAGCCGGCTCCAAGACCGCCCTCCAGCGCAGCAACACCGCCCCGATCCCCGACATTCTCGACTGACCTGACCACGAGGCAGACACTCTCGTGTCCGCCTGGCCCCTTGCTGCCAGCGCCCTCTTGCGTCGGCAGCAAGGCGTTCCAGAGTTACCGCCCAGGCATTTCTCGCGGACAGCCGCCTGAGGCCAGCCGAACAGTCACCTCCCGCTCGGCTGAGCAGGATCGTCTTCGAGAGCCTGCGAACGTGGGTAAGAACACCGGCAACCAGCGACCTCACCGCCCAGCAGCTGAACAGCCAGCCAGGGTGAAATCGGGGCCCGGACCACATGTGGTCCGGGCCCCCATCCGTGTTCGGTCCGTGCATAGGAACCTCCGCCACGGCGTCGTGGTGCGGCTGGGTGCGGCTGCGGCTATCGGCCGGTACGGGTCCGTCGGGCTGGACGAGGTGCTGCCAGCGGGCGCGGACGGCGTCGGGGCTGTCGATCCACTGCGTGGTGGTGGGAGCGGGCAGGGGCAGGTCGCCCATGAAGTGGGCGATGTCGGTGAAGTAGACGAAGTCGCCGGTCGCGGTGGGGCGGCGCAGGCGGCCGATGGTGGCGGCCAGCTCCTGGTTCTCCTGGCGTACGGCGTGGTGGAAGGCGATGGCGAGTTCGACGAACTGGTGGAGGAAGGGCAGCCCCGCGCTGGTGATGTCGGTGTTCAGGTTCCGGACGCGGTCGATGATGCCGTCGGTTCCGGCGTCCTTGTTCAGGGCGACGACCTGGGCCAGGAGAGTGTTGGACCGCTGGTCGAGTGTTTCAAGGAGCTGGTGGGCGAGGAAAAGCTCGGCGCCGGCCCGGTCGGGGTTGGCGAAGGACAGTGCGAGGGCGAGGCGGACCTGCATCATGACGCGCTCGCCAGGGGCGGCGTGTTCTTCGGCTTCGGTGCGGCCGGCTTCGAAGGCGGCGACGGCCTGGTCGGTGTGGGCGTGGGACCAGTGAATGTCGCCGAGGACGCGGTGGTGGCGGCCTTTCCAGCCTAGGGCGGCCACGGTCAGCAGGCCGGTGCGGGCCTCTGGCCGGTCCAGGACGGGGGCGAGCTCGTTGCGGACGGGGATCAGCAGCGCGTACAGGTACAGGGTGGCGGCGTCGTAGCCGTACGGGGCGCGGCCCCAGCCTTCCCAGTCCAGGATGTGCGGGCTGCGGGTGATGTTGCCGTAGTGGAGGTCGCCGTGGGCGGTGCTCCAGGTGATGGCGGCGTCGGCCTGGTGGCCGGTGAGCTGGGGGATGACGCGACGCAGGTACTCCTCGCGTACGGCTTCGCGGTCCGTCGGCGGCGGGACGTCGGCGAGGACGTCCAGGGCGGCAGCCATCTCCTTCCACCATGCCTCGGGAAGGCCGGGGTCCTCGTCGAGGACGGGGCGCGGGGAGACCATCGGGTCCGGGGCGAAGGCGTACAGCTCGGCTCGGTAGGCGTGTGCGTCGACAGTCCAGTCCCGGATGCGGAACAGGCCGGGGCGCGGCACCGAGGCGGGCAGAACGCGGGAGGCAGAAGGGCCGTCCCACGGCGTTCCACCCTCGGTGCCGGCCTCGGCACAGACCACTCGGAGCCAGTGCGGGCCGGCTGCCGCCGACACGGTCCGACCCTGGTACCGCCACACCCGGCGTCCGGTGGCGCGCAGGCCGAACTGGTCGGCGGCGTGCTGCTGGGCGGCCAGCATCCGATCGACGGGGGCAGGGGCGGGGGCCTCGGACATGACGGGTCCTACCTGCGGGAGGCGGCGGCCGCATCCTTGGATACCAGCTCCGTGGCAAGGGCCGCGACCTGTTCTGCGGTCAGGCCGGAGCGCTCGGCGAAGTCCCCGAAGGTAGGGCGGGCGCCGGAGACCAGGGCCTCCAACACGGGGCGCACGGACAGGTGCAACTCCCATTCGTGTCCGGCGGCGCGCAGTACGACGGCCGCGTCGGTTCCCTCCAGCGCGGCCTGGGCGGTGATGAGGGCCACGACCAGGCCGGTTCGGCGTGGACGTCGCGCTTCTTCCACCGCCCGTGGCTCCGTCGCCGGGTGCGCCTGACAACTGATCACGTTCGAGCCAGGTAGGGAGTTTCAGACAACGCCATCAAGGCGGCCGTCAAGGCGGCCGTCAAGGGGATCCGAACCCTGCTGAACGTTCGAGGAAGCGGACTTTGCCGGGGCACAGGCCGGTAAGCGCGGCGGTGGCCTGGGTGTTGTAGCCGAGGGCTGCAAGGGTGCGGATGTCGTCGCGGTCGGTGCGTGGGCTATGGCGGTGGACATGGGTGCGTAGGTGTTCCCAGGCGCGCTGGGCGGGGGCGTGGTCGGTGATGATGTCGCGCCAGGCGGCGAGGATGGCGGTGAAGGTGTCTCGTACGGCGTGGTCGGCGTCGCGAGGGCCGAGGTGGGCGCGGGCGTAGGCGGTGTAGTGCGTCTGCTGGAGGGTCTGGAAGGCTTCGAAGGCCAGGCGCTGGGTGTCCGGGGTGTGGTGGTTCATGGTTCGGGCTCCGGTTCGGTCCTGGCGGGAACGGGTTGTTCGTCGGATGCGTCCTGTGTCTGGGGTGCGGGCTGGGTGGCCTGCCAGAGGGCTCGGAGTTCGGCCGGGCGGCCGCGCAGGGCGAGGATGATGCGGGCGGTGGTCTCCCAGTCGGGGACGTGATCGCCCTTGAGGATGCGGGCGATTTCGCCAGCGTTCAGGGGGCGGCCGGCGCCGAGGCTGCAGACCTTCCGGATGGTTCCCAGGTCTGGGCTGTCCGCGGCCAGGTGGAGGCTCTTGAGGGAGAGCCAGAGCTGGCGGGCTGCGGCCGTGGGGTCGGCGGGTGGTGGGGCGGGGGCATGGCTGGGTGGCCGCTGGGCGTCTTCCCACAGGACCCGTAAAACGGTCAGGTCCGCTTCGCAGACGGCAGCGAACTGCCGGACAACGTCCCAGGACGGTCCGCGGCTGCCGGCCAGCAGACGCGACAGGTGGGAGGGGGAGATGCCCATGTCGAGGGCGGTCTCCTTGATGGAGCGCGCGGTCTTGCGCTGCAGGAAGGACAGAGCGCAGGCGAGCTGCTGGCGCGGGGTCTGGGTCGGCTTAAGAGGAATGTGGTCAGGGCCGTCGTCGGTGTGGTCGCCGGCAGGGTGTCCGGTGTGGGTGGCGGTGCGCTGGGCGGGGATGCAGGGGGTTGGGCGGGCGGCGCGGGCGGTGCGCACGCGGGCCAGGCGCCGGGTGACGCGGTCGGGTGTCCACCGTTTGCGGAGGTGGTCGGGGCTGGAGCCGGTTCCGGTGGCCATGTCCTTCCAGGATTCACCGCGGGCGCGGCCGCGGGCGACGGCAGCAGCCTTGGCGTCCTCGACCAGGTTCTCGATGGTGAGGAGCTGCTGAAGGATCTGGTGGGTGGGGGGTTCGGAGAGCTGCTGGGAGATCAGGCGGGTGACCTCCAGCTGGAGGTCGTGGGTGGCGGTCTGGAGGTCCTGGTCCTGCTCGACGTGGTCGGGCGGGCCTGAGGTCCGGGATGCGTAGCGGCACTTGTCCGAGCAGTGGGCTCGCGGGCGGCCGGGTCCGATGGGCACGGAGTAGGGGTTGCCGCACTGCGTGCATTTGCGGAAGTGCTGGCGTGGGGCGGGGATGGGCATCAGGTGCCCCTTTCGGGGGAAAGCGTCAGGGAATTTGGTGGCCCGCTGCGGTCCCGTACGGCCGCTGGGCAGGGAAAACCCCTGGGTAACGGCCTGATCGGGCATGTTGGGCTGGCATAGGCCACCGGCCCTGATAGGCGGGCCGGTGGCCAGGGGTGGCGAATTTCAGAATCGGCGAACCCGCTTGTAGACGAGCCGACTGCCCGCCGCCAGCACCGAAATAGCCATGGCCAAAGCCGTGAGGACCGCAGGGTCGGAGACCCCTGTGATGAGGATGATGGGCAGCACGGGCAGGGCGATGAACAGTCCACCGCCCGCCGTGACCGCCAAGTCATCGGCCGTGCAAGTTTCCCCTGATGCAAAAGGGGCCATGATACCTTCGGCACCTGATTCCGGCGCCCGTAACGGGCGTTGGCGGCGATTGCGATTGTTCGGCACGAAGTGCTCCCTCAGGGCATAGGTGTAGACGCAGTCAAAGTCGCACGGTTGAACAAGGCCCTGGCTGTGGTTTGGACCCCCCTGCCAGGGCACTTGCCGTTTCCGGCATATACCGGTGAGCGGGACGATAACCCCCGAGCAGTGTGCAGCGCCACGCGCACAGAGGGTTATGGCCGCATGTGCCCAGCCGGGCACACAAACCTCTGTTCACCCCGGGCATCGCTTCAGTTCACGCCCATGCATATTTATGGTCGCACTCGACCAAGAACGATCCGATGATGCATCAGAACGACAATCGGTGCGGAAGTTGTCATGGATCGTGGCGGGGACGAGTTCCGATATGCCGTCTTCTGTGGCGGCAAGCTCCATCCTCGAAGGCATCCACGAGTGCCCAGCGCCATGGCCAGCCACCCCGCCGCCAGAGCGTGAAGGCCGGAGCACACGCCCCTGGCGCCGGCAACAGCGCCCGCGCACCCCTGTCTCTGAGCGCGGCCAGGCGCCACGGCCTCGCCGGGAAGCTCTACCAGCGTTGCCAGGGCGGCATCGGGGACCAGACCGGCGCCCCGCAGCGCTGGCGGAAGCCTGGTGCGCCGCCTGACCCAGGTTCAGCACCGCGGGGGCCGCCGACCAAGATTTTTTGAGGTTTTCCTCTCCGGGCCCGTCCAAAGCCGGGTCTGCTTGCCTCATGTGCAGCGGCCGACCCACCTGCGGCGGTCGTGAGGAGAACCGAGATGACCGACCTGATCCCCCTGGCCACACCCTGCCTGGGGTGCGCCACCCCCGTCGACCTGCTGGAGTCTCAGGGTCCCGCCGAAGGTGCCATCACGGAGTACCTCGACCCATCCCGGTGGTGCGACCGGTGTCTGCGCCACTACGACGACTGGGACCGCTTCTTCCTGCTCTACCAGCCGCGGGTGCGCAGGTTCTGTCTGGACAGGCTGGAGGGGCTGCTGCCCAGGCATGAGGACTTCCGGCAGGCCGCCGAAGACATCGCTCAGGAGACGATGACCGTCGCTCTCCGGCGCTTCGGGGACTGGGACCAGCCCGAGCGTGCGATCTGGACCACCGCCCGCCGCAAGATCTACAAGATGTGCGCGGCCTACCGCTTCGTGACCGAGGACGGCTTCACCATCACGGTCAGGCACACCTCCTCTGCCGTCCCGGAGGACCTCAGCCGCAGCGGTACCCCCGATCCCGCCCAGGCGGTCGTCGACAAGATCGCGCTGTACTCGGCGCTCTCCCGGATTCCCCGCCCCCAGCAGGAGGCCCTCCTGACCCACCTGGCCTTCCAGATTCCGGCGGCAGAAGCCGGCCAGCGGCTGGACCGGCCGGCGTCAACGGTCAAGACCCAGGCGGGCAGCGGACTCACCCGTATGCGACGAGCAGCCGCCAAGGGTGCCTTCATCGCCCTGCCGGGAGCCGGCCTCGTAGGCCTGTATGAGATCTTCCAGCAGATTCCCCTGGACGCCCTCACGGACAGCGTCGTTGATGCACTCAACCACCCCGCCCCCTACCCCGTGCTGATCAGCTTCGCCCTCCAGCGCGCCATCCCCTACCTCCGCGACCGTTACCGAGCCCACCGCCGGGCCCGCGCCAACGGCAAGACCGCCTCGACGGACCGCTACGACCGGTACGACCGGTACAACCGTTCGACTGGCAAGGGCCGCCGCCGCTTCCATCGCGAGGTCTGACACCCAGAACCGCAGCTCCTCCCATCCTGCTGCCCGCGCATGAACACCGGTGGGTGCCTTCACGAGGCGTGCGGCACCCACCAGCCGGCACCCCGACGCGGCAGTCCCGCCCTCGTCAGCGGTCCAGGAGACCCAGCTCGCTGTCGGGCCGGCACAGCGGGCACGCCAGCACGTCCGGAGCCGTGAGAAGTAGTTCGCGGACGCTCTGGGCGGTGGAGGGTCTGCCGCGGCTGGTCATGGGGCACAGGCCGGTGTGGGCGCGCTCGGGGGTGCGGCGGGCTCCGATGCCGTACTCGATCCACCACTGAGGCGGCTCCTGCGGCGGCCGGCGCCGGGCCTTCTCCGCCTCGACGGTGCGGACCGCGGTGATCCTCTCGTCGACGCGGGCGAGGACCAGCTCCAGCCAGCGGCGTATCAGCAGGAGTTGGGCCAGTTCCGGAGGCAGGGGCAGGAGTGGGTCGGAGCCGAACACGGTCTACGCCGCCTTGGCCTCTGCGGGCTCGTCGTTCGGTTCGTCCGCGGGGCGGGTCCGCTTCTTCAGGTCCATGCGGGCGGAGACCCGGGTCTCCGCCGGGACGGTCGCCCAGTGGGGGTGGTCCCCTACGGCGATGGCCAGTTCGCGGAGCTCACGCTGCAGCCGGGCCGCTGTCTCCTTCTCCTCCTCGCTCCAGCCGGGGCTGTCGGGGACGTCGCCCCGGTGGGAGTAGCGCTCGCCGCGGGCCCAGCCCTTCATGGGCTCCACGCTCCACGGCAGGCTGGCGAGGAAGGCGCGGTGCTCGGCGTGGGCACGGTGGAGCTGTTCTTGCAGCTTGATCAGATCGTCCGGGAAGCATCCGGCGGAGGCAGTCACCTCATTATCGTAAACCTGTTCGATTTAATAGCGGAAGTCGACGCTCCGCCTGATCCCCCGGACGGCCCCGCCCGGCTGCCAGCCCGACGCACCGCAGCAGCCTCGGTGGGAGGCTGGAAGAGGGGCACGAGCGGAGGTGACAGTGCGCCCCATCTGGTCCGGTGCGATCTCCTTCGGCCTGGTCACCATCCCCATCAAGGTGGTCCCGGCGACCGAGTCGCACGACATCAGCTTCCGGCAGATCCACACCTCCGACGGCGGCCGGGTCCGCTACCGCAAGGTGTGCGAGCTCGACGGCCAGGAGCTCGGCCAGGACGACATCGTCCGCGGCTACGAGACCGCCACCGGCACCCTCATCCCGGTCACCGACCAGGACCTCGACAACCTGCCCCTGCCGACCGCCAAGGCCATCGAGATCGTGTCCTTCGTGCCGGCCGCGAGTATCGACCCCATCCAGATCGGCGCCTCCTACTACCTCGCCGCAACCGAAAGCGTCGCCGCGAAGCCGTACGAGCTGTTGCGCCGAGCTCTGGAGCGCAGCAGCAAGGTGGCGGTGGCGAAGTTCGCGATGCGCGACCGCGAGCGGCTGGGGCTCCTGCGGGTCAAGGAGAACGCGATCATGCTGCACGCCCTGCGGTGGCCCGACGAGATCCGCTCCACTTCCCAGGTCCCGGTCCCCGACACGGCTGTCTCCGAGCAGGAGGTGGATGCCGCCGTCCGGCTCGCAGAGACCCTCGCCGGGACCGGCCTGGAGGAAATGCGCGACGACTACCGGGCCGCCCTGGAGGAGGTCATCGCGGCGAAGGCCGGCACCGGCATTCCACCCGCGACGGCTGAGGAGAGCCTGCCCGCCTCGGCTGGGGTCGTTGACCTCATGGCCATGCTGGAGAAGTCGGTCCAGGATGCCAAGGCCACCCGGCGTGAGCCCGCGACGGTTCACGACCTCCCCGCCAGGAAGACGGCCCCGAAGAGGACCGCCGCCAAGAAGTCCACGGCAAAGGGGAAGCCGAGCCGCAGCGCCTGATCCACCGCGACCTCAGGTTTCACCCCGTCCGGCAGCTGGAGCTGGCCTGATCCTTTGGAGTGTTGGTCCGGCGGCGGAGCCGCTCCTGCCCTAGCGTGCGCTCATGCCCGAAGCCCTGCCGCCCCGCAAACGGTCGGCTCTCCTGGCCCGCCTGCGAACCGGCCAGGACCTTTCCGACGCCGCGCAGCTGATCGGCATCGCGATCAGGGCGGTTTTCACGGCAGCCCGCACCGACACGGCACTGACCCTGGCGCTGGCCGGAGTGGATCCCGACGAGCAGGGCGCGGCGGGGATCACCGGCCGTGCCGACTACCTGCGCCTGCTCGCTCTCGGCTGCACGCCGACCCTGGCGTCGCAGATTCTCTTCGGCGGCGGCGGCCAGGCAGGGAAATGGCGCAGCGAGGATTTGGCCTTCGGGGCTGCCTGCGACGCGGCTGCGGCGGCCTCTCCGGGTCGGGCCGGGGTCCGGGCGCCCCGCTTCACCCCCGAACGCCGCCAGGCGTTCCTCGTCCACCTCGATGCCGGCCTGACCGTCACCGCCGCGGCCGCCGAGATCGGCATCACCACCGCCGTCGTATATCAGCGCCGGCGGCGCGATCCCGCCTTCGCCGCCGCCATGACCGAAGCCCTCCGCACCCCGCGCCCGAGCAGCACAACCGCTGCCGTCGGCGAAGAACAGTGGAAGGAGTTCTACCGGCAGCTGCGCAGGACCGGCGTCATGCGCCAAGCCGCCCTCGCTGCGGGTATCCAGCCAGAAGCGGTCTACCACCGGCGCCGCTCGGATCCCGGCTTCGCCGAGAAGACCGACCGGCTGCGGGACAAGGCCGGCACAACGAGTTGATACACGCACCCGCAGGGAGAAACGGCAGTGGTTGAGCCCAGTCCGGGGCAGCCGTAGGGCACCTGTGGCTGCTGGGTGTGGCCCACGCGTCGGGAGCTGAGTGAGAGGCCTGCGGAACCGGAGGTCGTACGGGGGTGCGGGCGCGATATCGTGGAGTCTTCTTATCTGCGGTTTTGTGATCTGGCAGGAGTGCCCGCGTGCCTGAGGACCCCATCGCCCACAGCGAGCTCGCTGCCCTGACCCGGCGCCACGAGCAGGCTCAGGATCAGAACGTCCGCGAGTTTGGGATCATCAAGAGCGAGCTGACCACCCTCCAGCTCAAGGTCAGCAACCTCGACCAGAAGGTCGACACCCTGATGAGCACGGTCAGCGGCCTGGAGCAGAAGATCGACCGGAACCAGGCCCAGATCGTAGAGCTGCTCTCTCAGCTCGTCGGCCGGCGCCCCGACGCGGGCTGACTTCCCCGGGCCTGGTGCCCGGCCCGTACACGACGGCGGCCCCGACCAGTCACCTCTGGTCGGGGCCGTGATGCGTCCTGGGTCAGGTTCCGGCGAGCAGGTGTTCCTGCCGGGTCTGGACGAGGCCCCGCCATGCGGAGCGGACGTCGTCTTCGCTCGTGGTCCAGCGGGTGGTCGACGGCCGCGTCAGGGGCAGGGCGCCCATGAAGTGGGCGATGTCGGTGAAGTAGGCGAAGTCGCCGGTGGTGGTCAGTGTGCGCAGCCGGTCGATGGTGTCGGCCAGGTGCTGGTCCTCGCCGCGGACGGCGTGGTGGAAGGCGAGGGCGAGCTCCACGAACCGGTGGAGGAAGGGGAGGCCCGCGGCCTCGATCTCGGCGTTCAGGCTTTGGGCGCGGTCGGTGACGCCGCTGGTTCCGGCGTCCTTGATCAGGGCGACGACCTTGGTGAGGAGGGTGTTGGAGCGCTGGTCGATGCCCTCGAGGAGCTGGTGGGCGAGGGCGAGCTCGTCGTCGGCTCGGTCGGGGTTGGCGAAGGAGACGGCGAGGGCGAGGCGGACCTGCATCATGGCGCGCTCGCCGGTGGCGCCGTGCTGCTCGGCTTCGGTACGGCCGGCTTCGATGGCGGCGACAGCGGCTGCGGTGTCGGCTTGGGACCAGCGGATGTCGCCGAGGACGCGGTGGTGGCGGCCTTTCCAGCCCAGGGTGGGGACGGCGGCCAGGGCGGTGGGGAAGTCTCCGGCGAGGCGGGCCAGGTTGGCCAGTCCGCGGCGGGCCTTTGGTGCGAGGCGCCCGTGGGCGTCGGCGACCTGCCGCATCCCGGCGCGGGCGGCGGCGCCCTGGTCGAGGTCCTTGTATGCCTTGGCCCGGTAGTACAGGGCCAGTTCGGTGACCTCGGTGGACAGCAGGGCGGAGTCGAGGACCTCGGTCAGCCGGTCCACCGTGCGCTGGCGGTGTTCGTGCTGGCGGCGGGTGATCGCGGTGAGGAGCTCGGCCAGGGCGTCCGCGGGCGTGTCCGGGGCGCCGGCGGTGTCGGTCGGGAGGGTGAGCGGCTCCCAGACGGAGTCGTCGGTGTAGGTGTAGGCGGCGTCCGTGAGCCAGCCGAGGTCGGCGAGATTGTGGTCGCGGGCCAGCCGCAGGCCCTGGCGCAGGCAGGCGACCAGGAGCAGGCGGCTGGGGCCGAGCGTGGTGGCTGCTGTCCACTGCTCGCCGAGGGCGGTCAGGGCGCGGGTGGCGGCCTGCTGCCAGTCGGCGTCCGTCCAGCGGTCCTCGCTGTGGGTGTCCTCGCGTACGGCGGTGCGGATCGCCCGGTGCAGGTGGTACGGCCACAGCGCGTACGGGTTCTCGGAGATCAGGGGGCGTTCGGTGAGGCGTCGGGCGCCAGCCTGCTGGGTGAGGCCGGCGGCCCGGGTGGCCAGCTCCAGGTCCCAGGCGTCGAGGAGGGAGACGCTGCGCAGGAGGTGGCGTTCCTCCGCGGTGAGGTCGGAGAGGGTGCGGGCGAGCAGGGCGGGGAAGGAGCAGTCGAAGTCCGCCGGGGTGGGTGTGCGGCCGGTGCGGCGGATCTCCAGGAACCGGGAGACGGCGAGGTCGAGGTGGAGAGGCAGACCGTGGGAGCGGCGGGTGATCGCGGCCCTGATGTCGGCGTCGATGAGGGGCCCGCCCTCGATGGTGAGCCGCTGGGCGAGATGGGTTTCGCAGTCCTCGGCGGACAGGTCCCCGATCAGGTGCTGGCGCCCGGTCGGTGCGTCGGTCCGGGGCCCGGGAACGCTCCGGGTGGTGGACAGGCCGGGCCAGGCGGTGGGGCCGGTCCAGTCGAGCTGGCCGTGGAGGGCCGGGTCGGCCCACAGCAGGCGGCTGCGCCCGGCGAGGACGAAGAAGACGTTCGGCATGAGCCAGACCAGGCGCTGCAGGAGGCGTTCAAGGTCGCGGTGGCGGTCCGTGGTGTCCTCGAAGGTGTCCAGCAGGACCACCGGGGTCACCGTCTTCTTCGCGGGCAGCCGGCTCAGGTCCCAGGCCAGCAGGTGCGGGTAGTACGACAGGGCTTCCAGGTCCGGGGTGGCTTCCAGCAGGGCCGCGGTCCGTGCGGCGCCGGCGAGGGCCTGGGCGCGTTCCTGGCGTTCACGCAGTGCGGTGACCAGGGCGGAGGTGAGCTGGCCTGCGGCCGAGCCGACCAGGCCGGGCAGTTGGAGGGCGGCCGCGAGTTCTCCGACGCCGGCCTGGAGCTGGCTGGGCAGCATGCTGGTGACCTTGCCCGCGATCCCGGTACGCCGGATGTATTCGTCGAGGGGCTCGCCGGGGTGGACCGTCTCCCAGTAGTTGCGCAGGGCCACGTCGAAGGACGGCAGGGTCCGGCCGAGTCCGCCGGCGAGCGCGAGGCGGATCGTCAGCAGGACGCGCTCGTAGTCCGATCCGGCCTGCGCGGAGCGGGACAGGTCGATCCGGATCGGCAGGAGCCGCTGCGTCCAGGCTGGTTCACCCCACTGAGCGGGGCGGTCATCGGCCGTGGTCAGGGCGGCCTCGATCTTGCGGAGCAGGGTGGACTTCCCGGCCCCGCCCACCCCGTGGAACATCACCACGTTCGTACGGGGGGACTCGAGGTCTTCGACGTCGAAGCCGGGCCGAGCCACGTGCTGCAGGTGCTCGCCGAGCGCGGCCGCGACCACCGCCCACTGGTGCTGACGGTCGGTGAACGCCTCCACCACGTCGTACTCCGACGGGTTGTTGGAGCTGAACAGCGCACGCAGGTCGGCCATGGTCCCCCCACAGGTGGTCGTCTCAACTGCCCAATCTATGCCGCATTGAGACCTGGTGCCGGAGCGGCTCCCTTGGCGGACGGCGCCGGGCCGCCAAGGGAGCCGGGCGCTTAGTTGGTTCCGGTCGCGCCGGTCTTCCGGATGATCAGCACCATGATGGCGCGAGCGTGGTTGGCCACGGCGCGCAGGTGCTCCCGGATGGTCTCCGCCTGCTTCTTGGCCTCGGGGCCGCACGGGGCGAGCGGGTTGGAGGCGAGGGCGACGAAGGAGATGCTGCCCATCACGAGCGGGACGGTCTGGTTGATCAGTTCGAGCACGGGTTTCCCCCCGGTGAGTTGTGAGTGTCGGTGTGTGCCGGGCGCCTCGGCACCACCTCAGAATCACGGCGGGGAAATCAAGATCGCAAACGGCCGGTTGGGCCTCGCGGAAAGTCTCGGAGGGGGTGTGGTGTGTTGTTCTCCCTACTCCGTACGGAGTAGGGAGAACAACA